>JAJRCP010000189.1 GCA_028678885.1 Methanomicrobiales archaeon | reverse complement strand
TTCCTTCTGAAGGGATAGCTACGTGAAAGAAGTGATATACACAGCGTATTTCTCGGCATAAAATATTTTTCAAGCGATCTTTAGGAAAAAAAATTTGTCCGATTGAAAACCTATTTACTTTCCATTAGTTCACTTCAAATAGTAAGAGCTGAGGATAATATCTGGTTTGCATGGAGCAGAACGTCAAAAAGCGGGTTTATGAAATAATGGAGGTCCAGGAGCCCGAGGATAAGCAGGCCCGTTTCTTTGACATTTTTATGCTGGTGATCATAAGCCTCAATGTTGCCGCTGTTATCTTGGAAACGGTACAGTTCATAGAGGCGAATTATTTCATTTATCTGCATGTTTTCGATGTGATATCGGTTGGGATCTTCACAGTTGAGTACGGATTAAGGGCGTGGGTATCCACTGAGGATGAACGGTACCAGCACCCGGTCCTTGGTCGCCTACGTCATGCATTGGCCCCGATGTCGATTATTGATATCCTTGCCATCTTGCCGTTTTATATTCCGGTTTTTATTGTCGGTTTAGATCTGCGTTTTATCCGGATCCTGCGTCTCTTCCGAATAATCCGAATCCTCAAGATGGGCCACTATTCGGAGAGCCTCAAGACATTCGAGCGGGTGTTGCATAAAAAATGGCACGAGCTGTCGATGGCATTTTTCGTCATTTTAATTGCGTTGATCCTTTTTTCGAGCGTGATGTATTATGCAGAACATGTCGCCCAACCGAATAAATTTGGGAGCATCCCGGAGGCGATGTGGTGGGGAATCGTCAGCCTCACGACGATTGGGTATGGGGATGTCTACCCTATCACCCCCCTTGGAAAAGTCATTGGTGGAATCATTGCGCTCTTGGGCATTGCTATTTACGCCCTGCCGACAGGTATTATCGCGGCGGGATTTGTGGAAGAGCTGTATGCCGGGAAAAAGAACAATGAGAATATCGTGTGCCCCCATTGCGGAAAGCCGATATACAAGTCTTTAGAGGAGACCGGGAAGAAAAAAGGGTAGTATAGCAGTATGTAGAACACAGGAAAATCCACTCTGAATAGTCATCAGAAGGATCTGATACTTTATCGGTCCCCGATGTCTCTTCCACAAAGTCATTAGTGTGGCGGAACAAAATCTAATGGCGAATGCCGCAGCTTACTATCGATATCGGAGGCAGGCCAGGAATTGACTGCCGTGGTTTCTGCGAATATTGCTATTTCCGGAGAGTCAAAGGAGTCCATGCCTTTGGATGCCGCCATTGCCCCCCTTTCACGGTTGGTTGTGCGTACTGCACGAAGAGTGTCCAGGAACGGTATCCTGGATTCAAGGATCTTCAGGCAGTCGCAGAAGATACCCTTGCCTCGCTGCAGCTGATGAGCGGAGAGATCTCCCGGGTGACCATTAGTGGAGGGGGCGATCCCAGCTGTTATCCGAAGTTCCGCGAGTTGATAGAGATCTCTGCAAGCATGGAAGCTCCCCTCCATATCGGGTACACCAGTGGTAAGGGCTTCGATGATCCCGCCATTGCACAGTTTTTGATTGATCAGGGATTACGGGAGATCTCGTTCACTGTCTTTTCGGTTAATCCTTCTCTCCGGAGACAGTACATGCATGACCCGACACCGGAGGTCTCTCTTCATGTCCTTGAACGCCTTTGCGAGGAAGTGGAAGTGTATGCAGCGGCGGTCGTGCTGCCGGGCGTGAACGATCGAGAGGAGCTCCTGAGAACGGCGGAATGGTTGGAGGAGAAGGGCGCAAAGGGCCTTATACTCATGCGGTTTGCGAATACCCGTGAACAGGGACTTATTCTCGATAATGCACCGATTCGGAAAGGGCAGCGGGTCCACTCTGTCGAGGAGTTCCGTGACCTAGTTACCCTGATGCACGAGCGGTTCCGGATAAAGATCAGCGGAACACCTCTCTGGGATCCGGAGATCGGATCACCGTTTGTGATTCGGGAGGAGAAGGAGCTACTTGATTGCCTGCCCCGTATCCAGAGAAGGGCAACTGTCATCACGGGGACGATCGCCGCCCCTTTTCTCCGGGGGATTCTCGATCAGTGCGGTGGAGGATGCCAGGTTCTGCCCGTTGAGAAAGAGATCGCCTGCCTGATCACCCGAGAGGACCTGGAAGGAATTGATCTCTCCTGCCTCGGAAAAACAGTGATCCTTCCGGGAAGGGCGTTTGTCCATGATAGGGAGGCAGAAAAAATTCTTACCGCGGATGGTTGCAATCGAGAGGTGGTTCGGGGGCCTGATACCCTTACGGCCGATGCAGAGACCAGTATGGGAATGACGAGGGCCGGAGTATTGGATCTTGAAATGGAGCAGATCGCGGCACTGATCCGGATCATCAACCGGTATGGTGAATAGCGGGCCGTGAGATGAATCCGCTCACCATTGTGGCGGTGGCTGCTGCCCCCGCATTCTTCTGGTTATGGTATTTCTACCACCAGGACCGGTACGAACCAGAACCGAGACTCCTGATTCTGAGGATATTCTTTCTGGGGATGCTTGTCACCCTCCCGGTAGCCTTGCTGGAAGGAATTCTTCCGATTTCAGATTTCCTTCTCGCTGTTTTTGCCGCTCCTATCATTGAAGAGCTCGCAAAATACCTGGTGGTGGAGCGGACCGTCTATCGAAGTGCGGAATTCGATGAACCCATGGATGGGGTGGTGTACGCAGCAGCTGCCGCACTCGGATTCGCGACTCTGGAAAATATCGGTTATCTTGTATCTGTGTACCTAAGCTCTCCTCTGCATGATGTGCTCTTTGTGTTTGCCCTGAGAGCACTTCTCTCTGTGCCCGGCCATGCATTATTCTCCAGTATATGGGGTTATGGGCTGGGAAGGGCAAAATTTGATAAGAAATGGGGCTATGTGTTTATCCTTGTTGGACTCGTACTTGCCATAGCGCTACACGGAGTATTTAACTTCTTTCTGTATAGCTCGGCTATTCTTGTACTGGGAGTGTTTGCCTTGGTCCCGGTGATCTGGTGGCTAGTGTTTCGCATGATGGATGATGCATTGCGGCGATCTCCCTTTTCTTGACGTAAAATAACCAGATTTCATATCAGAAACTATTTACCGTATCTATGTATGTATGTATTTATTACACGGAGGTGATTACCCATCGTCTACTATGTAGTGTATGAATCGGAGAAGGGTGAGAACATTCTGGGTAACTTTATGTCGAGACAATCGGCCGAGGAATTTGTGTCTTCCATCAAGCACTGGTTCATCACGCCCCTTCACATTCTACAATCCATAGATCTACTATCACGGAATACCTAGGTTCTCACATTCACTCCCATGCATCTGGAGTAAGATCCATAGCTTAAAAGGTCACGCACAACCCCTCATTTGAAATAAAGGTTCGGGCAGGGTCATGGCGGGATGGCCTTTCCCTAACCTTCCAAGAAAAGTATTTTTCTGAGTGCCAAACATCTGGCGGGAAGTTTTGGAGATTCAGATTCGAGGGCTCCAAAAGCGTGCCAAGCCAGTTGAAACTTCTTGGAACTGCTGAAAATTATTAGCCATCCTTTCCAGATAGGAAGAGGAATTACAGCACCTGAAAAATCTTTCCGATAATCAGTAATTTTACGATGCCGATTATAATCAGCCAGGAGAGGATGAACTTCTCCTCGGTTATTATTCGAAGGATATCATAAGTGGGGAGTGATTCTGGCTCGTTCAGTTCGAAACTCTCCTTTTCCAGAAGGGTACTCT
>JAJRCP010000188.1 GCA_028678885.1 Methanomicrobiales archaeon | reverse complement strand
GGAGCTATTTCTGCAGATCCCGATACGATGGAGAAGTCCACCTTTCCTCCTACCGGCACTCCGAAAGTCACACTCTCTGTATGCACGGTATCTCCATCCTGATTCTGGTAATAGAGAACCATGTCCAAAGGATAGACCTGATCTCCCTCTGCGGTGGAAGAAATAGAAACCTTGAATCGTGCGGTAAGTTCGGCTCCCTGGGAGAGGGACTCCAAATACATGCTGCTGTCCGTAGGCATTACCGGACTGTTACCATTTCGGGCGATGCGCAGGACCCCCTGGGCGGCATCTTCATTACCGACATTCTTTATCGTAATGATGAGGTAGCCTTCCGTACCCACGTTCAGATGGTCAGTCTCCACCTTTTCCATCGCTAGGCGAGCGGCCGACTTGACATGGATCGGAAGAATGAGCGTTTTCTGTTCGGTCTTGTAGAAGTACCGCAGATTATCCTGTCCTTCTGATTCGGCAGCATACAGGTAAGTGTATTCTACCTGTAAGGAGAGGTTGTACAAACCTGCAGGGGCGTCGGATGATATCTTCACCTCGAAGGGCACTGTTTTACTGGCACCCCCGGCGAGGTCGCCAATCATCTGGGGGTCGGATTTAACAGTCACTGAGGCGTCACCGGCAGCAAGTCCAATCTTTACGAGTTTTGCCGTATTGGGCAGGTCGTCACGGGACACTAGATCGTTGCGGACTATCTTCATATCGATGAGTCCCCGGTTTTCTACGACCACCGCCATCGGGACGGTGGTGCCGGTGGAAAATTCATTCGATCCAGATAGGGCAGCGGTCAGATCGGGACCCCCCGATAGATACATAGTACCCGCACTTACAGGTGGGGGCAAAATCGCGACGAGCAAGACAAAAGCCAGCAGAGGCCACAGACGAAGCAGGGGATGTAATCCTGCACCTTTACCATTCGATTGTTCGGTAAACATGGTGATCTCCTGATGTCCAGAGAGATAAAATTTAATATTATTTATAGTTTACGTTTATTTATCATACACACCTATTATATACAATAACAATAAAAGGATATTAGAATAGGAATTGGAGTCCATGGTTTCAGCGAAAGAACTGAACACCGATTTTGATCTGATAAAAAAAATACTCCGCCAGAATCCGCGCGGAATGACAGTCACAGAGGTCGCGCGGACTGTCAACCGGACCAAGAATACCGTGGGAAGGTACCTGGATATTCTTCATGCCTCCGGTCAGGTGGAGATGCGCACTTTTGGCATGGCTAAGGTATTCACGCTTTCTCAGAGAATTCCGCTCTCCCAGGTATTCAGCCACGCCGAAGAGAGAGTGATGATCCTAGATAAAGATCTGCGCATCCTGCAGATCAACCAGCCTTTTCTTCAATTCATCGGTAAGACCAAGGAAGAGGTGCTAGGGAAGAATCTACTCTATCTACCGGTCGCAGACCCCGGAATTCAGGACCTCTTTTCCTACCTCATTGAGTCGCTGGAAAAACCCGGATTAAACGATGTGGTCCCGATCCATGTCAGAGAGGACTTTTTCTTCAGGATAAAAACCATCCCCATCGTTTTCGAGGATGGAGGTATTGGTTATACGGTGATCCTGATAGATGTGACCGAAGTGAAACGGGCGATGTCTGCACTCACCGAGAGCGAAAGGAAATACCGTGAACTGGTGGAGCATGCAAACTCGATCATCTTGAAAATGGACACCGAGGGGAACATCACCTTTTTCAATGAATTTGCGGAACGCTTTTTTGGTTTTTCCAAACAGGAGATTCTCGGGAAGAATGTGGTGGGTACGATCGTGCCTGCTGCAGAGTCCTCGGGCCGGGATCTGATAGAGCTGATCCACCGTATCTGCACCTCCACCGAACAGTACCAGAATAATGAGAACGAAAACATCACCCGGGATGGGCGCAGAGTATGGATTCGCTGGACCAACAGTCCTATCAGGGACGAAAAGGGAGATCCGGTTGGTGCTCTTTCTGTGGGCAACGATATCAGCGAAAGAAAACAGATGGAAGAAGAACTGAGAAAAGAACGGGATTTTATCAACACCACTCTGCACGTTCTCGATGCACTGGTCATTGTCTTGGATAGGAATGGACGGGTCATACGGTTCAATCACGCATGTGAAAATCTGACCGGTTATATCGAAGAAGAGGTTACTGGGAAACCACTGGATATGTTCCTGTTTCCTGAGGAGACCTCCGGTGTCAAATCGGTCTTCGCAGCTCTTCTCTCAGGAAAATCACCTCAGAAGTACCGGAATCATTGGAGGGGACGGGATGGTTCGCCCAAACTTATTGAGTGGTCCAATTCTGTTCTTACAGATCCGAAAGGATCTGTCACCTACGTCATTGGGACAGGAATCGATCTCACCAGGTTTGAGATTCGGGATGCGCGATGAACCTCCCTGACAAGTTGTATTGTTAGGCTTTCTTGCAGTGCATAATAGTTGCCCTGATAACATTCGAGAGCACCTTCAGTTCGGCACCACCTCAGATGATGTGAGCGGAATCAAGCCCACACTTTCACCCTTCGCGGCAAATCCCTATTATATACGTCTCCGTTCTGTTTTAGTGTAGAGAAAATGACCGTCACGCAAGAGTGTATGGAGGGACCTAATGCCTTCCCCGGGGAGAGATACGAAGTGCTCACTCCGGTGTTGGGATTTGCTGCGGAATCTTTTATTCTATATTGGACGTGGAAACGCTTGGCCATGTTCGTGCTCAGCCTGAGATCTGGCCGCGTCCCGACACCGGGGGAGTGGCAGGCTCTGCACCGTGAGATTCCCTCACTCTCCCCTGCAAAAAAGATCTGGCTGTACCGCCAGTTAAAATCCAATTTTTCACCAGAAGCAATGAAATATTTGTTTGAGGGTTGGAAACCTCCCTCTTCGCCGGTAGATCTGGACTTCTGGCTGTAAGATGGTTTTTTTTTGAATGCCTTTTAGGACACGGTGTATGCCATACCAAGATAGTACATCCCAAACAGGATGAGGAATGT
>JAJRCP010000187.1 GCA_028678885.1 Methanomicrobiales archaeon | reverse complement strand
TCGGTGCGAACTGTTACCTGGCAGGGACCCTTTGTTCCGGATCCCATTAGGTGATACGTGATGCTGAAGCAGATTCGAAAATTATTCACAAAGGAGGTGAGAGGTCCGGTAAAGATTCCGTTTGCGAACCTTTCATCATTTCTTGAGGGGAGAGAGGAGTCAATCACCCGCACCTTGGAAGAAGAGATGGCTGTTCATTGTCCGCAGATCACTGATGTAATAGAACGGATACAAGGAATTCTTGGTGTACTGCGGGAAAGCGAGAGGGAACCATCCTCGCTCCCAAAACTCGAGAAGATTGCGCGATCCTCTCTACCACATTTTATCCGTGCCCTGCAACAGCACCTCAGCCATCCACTCCCTCCTGAACCGGAACAGTTCTATCGCGAGGCGGCATCCATGCTGAATGGGTGCATCAACGCCATGAAGGGGGCAGGGAAGTATCTGCCCATGGTATTTCCTGAAGAGATGAAAGCACTCCGTTATGAGATCAGCGTCTTCGGTCGTTCTCTCAATGATATGACAGCGGTCCTTTCACGTGTGCGGGAGGAGAGGCAGTATATCACTTCCTTCCGGAAGATCTCAGAATCCATCCTGTCCCTTACAAAAGAACAGCATGAGAGGAAAATCCGGATAGAAACACTGAAAGAACAGTTGAAGGATCTCCAGAAAGAGGGAGACCGGATTAGGGAATCCCTCGAAACAGTGAGAAAGACGGCAGAATATCACAGGCTGGAAGAGGAAAAAAAGCTAGTCACCCTGAAAGAAGGGGAGATGACCCACAGGAAACTCCAGAAAGAGCAGATGCTCGGTGCGGTCCTAGCCGTATACCGTAGAGCGGCCCGTATCGCCCGTCATCGGAAAGACCGTGAAGTGGAGCACTTGATAGAAGCGGCGATCAACCAGATGGAGAACTCGCACCGGGATTGTGACCAAGTCAGAGATACAATTCGTCAAGCATCTCCGTCAGTCATGGTATTGATTCATTCAAGCGCCCTTTCCCTGAAGGGACAGGATGAACAGAGAATCTTCTCCCTACCGGATCTTTTGCCAGTTGAAGTATTCCGCGCTTGTACCGATGTATATGCAGCCGACACAGAGATGGCGGAAATGAGAAGAATGATCCAAGAAATGCCGGTTCAAAATACTTACCTTCATCTGATAGGAGAAGAGGGGGGGGTGCAACACGCTATTCAGAGAACCACAGCAAATCTTGAAGAAGAGAGAAAAGCGTGGGAGAGCCTTCCCGCACAAATTCAGGCACTCAGGGACGATCTCGTACAGAAGCTGGCCGAACGGTACAACGATAAATATGAGATTGATTTCGAGGGGGAGGGTGAGGAGAGAAAATGAATCGTGAGATTATGGCACTTCCTGGAATTTTTTCTTGAACACCCCACAAATAGGGCATTTCTCCGGGGCTTCGTTAAAGAAAATATTCCCGCATACGGTGCATATGGATATTTTTGCCACATTCAGATCCCTCTTACCCTGCACCGCATCCATCGCTTTCTTATAGAAGTCTGCATGCACTTCCTCTGCCTTCATGGCATAGGTGTAAGCAATCAGCGCCTCACTCTTCTTTTCTTCTTCAGCTACCTTGATAAAAGCAGGATACAGGGATTTGAACTCATGTGTTTCACCTTCCACACTCTTCCTCAGGTTCTCTACGGTGGAACCCACTCCTGCCTGCACCCGGAGGAGTCTCCGGGCATGGATAGCTTCCGCTTCTGAGGCGGCACGGTATAGTTTTGCCACATTCTTGAACCCTTCACCCTCCGCCTGCTCAGCGAAGACCGCATAAGTGCGGTTCGCTCTAGATTCTCCGGCAAACGCCTCTTTCAGGTTAGCTTCTGTAGTCATGGAAGAGAGGTAGGGCAATAGAATTGATAACTTTGTTGGAAGAACAGATACCTATGGTTTCACCGAGAAGAATCCTTGTATAACGGGTTGATAATTTTGGTTCAAATGAAGAATCTACCGGTTCAGGATCGCCCTCGTAGAAAGATTGTCTTTCGTGACCGCGGCCACTCTCTCCCCGATATGGAATTAATTACTCTCAATCTTTGAGGTGGACGAGGAAACTTGATGTACTTGCCATCGCAACCGAAGTCACACAAAAGACCCCAAGCACCCCAGGTTCCGAGAATATAATCTTTTCCGTGAAATCGAAGGAATTGGTCAGTTTCGAAAAAAATATTATGATCCCAGAGAAAAACCCTCTTCATACACTTTTTTGAGGATTTCTGGCTTATTCCTAATATCTTGGATGTTATCCATATCGTTTACGAGGATCTCTTCACCATAGGAGCAATCGATGATCTGGCAGAATGCTTTCACTGAAATCTTTGGACAATCAAACACAGCGGGGATATTCATCCCCGATATGGAGATAAAAAGACATTTCCGGATTTTCCTTTTTTCTTTCGGCACGAGAGAATTTTTCCTCACGTATTTTGCCATGTAATAGACCTGGAAACGATCCATAAATGATTTGAGCTTTCCAGGGATTCCCATAGTCATCACCGGGGTGGCAATGATAAGACCGTCAAAGTCCCGGAACTTCTTGTAGATTTCAGTCATATCGTCCTGCATCCGGCAGGTATCATGCTCAGTACAGTAGAAAATCTCCATACAGGGAGCGAAATCCAGGAGTGGAATGTTGATCCGCTCCACGTCCGCACCTGCTGCGTGTGCACCTTCCAAGGCTTTTTCAAGAAGAAGACTGGTATTACCTTTCGTCAGAGGGCTCCCCAGGATCCCGATGACCTTCTTGGGCATGCTCCTAATTGGTACCGTACAAGTGAAGAACCTACGCTTTCCGTTTCAGTGTATGATGTCCGGTCCGTTCTATCGACGGTAATTGAGGTGACGATAAGAGATAAATACAATCGGTGTCAATGACAAGATGGTGAATCAATGGCCGAAAGGAAAGGCAAAATTACGAAAGCGGGCGCAAAAGTTGGCCCTGGTAAGTATGTCTGTATCGACTGTGGGGCTGAGATTGAGCTCAACAAGGCCGAGCAGGACTTACGGAAATGCCCGACATGTTCCTGCGAGGAATACCAGTGCTTCCCGATGACGCATATTCGCCCGGATGTAAAGACCCCAGAAGACGCGGTAAATCCGCCGAAAAAGCGGGAATACCTAAAGAAATAACCCATCCCTTTTATAGTGCGTATTGCTTCATATCCAGGTGAGGAATATGGTGAACGTATCAAAAGAAGGGCAGATTTTCGATTGCATGATCTGCGGGAATGTCGTTGAAGTCAAGGTAGCCGGAGGAGGCGAACTCGTCTGCTGCGGTGAACCAATGGTTCTTCGTGAGTGAGATCATGCCGCAGAAAGCTTCCAGTATGGTAAAGAAGATCAGAGCCCCAAAAAAGACCTCAAAAAAACAGGAATTTGAATCTCTTGAAAAGGTAATCGGAAAAGTGCCGGTCATCTTCAAAGAACTGGCCGATAGCGAGCCTGACATGTATCAGAAGATCATGCGGCTCGAGCATCATGTCTGGGGGGATGGAGCTCTCAGCCGACAGACGAAAAAGCTCATTGCCATCGCGATTGCAGCCGCACTCCGCGATCCTCATGCGGTCAGAGCCCAGCTTGCTGGTGCCTCCCATCTGGGGATCAAGAAAGAAGAGATCGAGGAGGCACTCCGGGTGACCTTCCTCCTCTCCGGTATGCCCGCCTATGTCTATGGGAAAGCAGCAATGGATGAGATTCTGAAGAAATAATGGAGATGGACATGGAACAAGAGGTCACACAGAGACTTCCTATAATCGGGGATCTCGCTCCCAATTTTGAGGCAGTAACCACCCACGGCAAGATCAAACTCTCTGACTATCGGAGTAAAAAGTGGGTAGTACTGTTCTCCCATCCCGCAGACTTCACCCCGGTCTGCACGACCGAATTCATCGCCTTTTCCAGTGCTCATGACGAATTTGTAAAATTGAACGTACAGCTGCTGGGGCTTTCCATTGACAGCGTCCATTCTCATCTCGCATGGGTGAATAATATCAAAGAAAAGATGGGAGTGAAAATACCGTTCCCGGTCATTGCCGATCTGGAAATGCAAGTCGCAAAAAAATATGGGATGATTCATCCGGGTTCGAGTGGCACTGCCACCGTACGAGCAGTCTTTTTCATCGATGACAAGGGTGTTCTCAGGGCGATGGTCTATTACCCGCTCACAAACGGAAGATTTATTCCGGAGATCATCCGCCTAGTGAAGGCACTCCAGACCACAGACAAATACGGGGTAGCTACTCCGGCAAACTGGCAGCCGGGAGAGAAAGTGGTGGTTCCCGCGCCTGGAACCGCAGAAGCGT
>JAJRCP010000018.1 GCA_028678885.1 Methanomicrobiales archaeon | reverse complement strand
GAACTGCCACTCCAATTGGAACATTATATTTTTTCAGGGCCTTTACAACCTCTACTACCCGATCGATCTCATCTTCGGGGGCTTTCGTGATACCGGAGGTGAGGGCGATGACTTTTAATTTCCCCCTCTCCCTTGCCTTTTCCACGATTGCCAGGATCTCATCGACGCTCTTGATATTTCCCCGAGATTTGGGGACAGAACAGAATTGGCAGTCATAGATACATCGCTCACTAATGGTGATGTATACTTGGTCGGGGCAATGGGCTCCCACCTCCTCAATATCCCCTTCTACGATCTCCTGATGGTCCCGGATGATGACCACATGACCATTCTTCGGGATCATCCGCAGGGGTGAATCTCTGTTCACTTCTAGGCGGACTCGTAGACCTCTTGAAGAAAAGAAGATGGACTGGATTCCCACACCAGGACCGGCTGTGGAGACCCGAAGCTTGACCGGAAGAAGGGATGGATCCACGTCCACTTTTCCAACGGAGAGCAGTTCCGCCTTGATCTTCGCATCCATGAGGGCCATTATTCTCTCCCCATCGAAAGGCCAAAAAGGGTTGCAGCGTTCTTTACAAGCAGGTTCTCCAGTACCTCCGGCTGGTAGGGAAAGCGTACGAACTCATCGAGGCTCTGTTGGAGGGGCCGTACCGGGTAGGAAGAAGCGTAGAGTATGCGATCCCCCAAGAAATGATTCCCCGCCTCAACCCAGTCGTGGGCACCGGGGAATCCGGGGATAAACTGGAAGAAATCGGGAATCACCCAGAGATTTCCCTGTGGTGCATTGGCGATCATGACCCCGAGCATCTCATTTATAAAGGGAAAAGCACCATGCACAACCACGATCTGCAGGGCCGGAAAGGCATTTGCAACCCGCTGGATCCGATACGGTTCGGCGTAGGAGATGTCAGGCCCCTGCATCAGGCTACAGGTTAGATAGAGTACCCCACCAAGCTCTGCACATCTCTGGTAAAGAGGATAATTCTCGAGATCGTCAACGTACCGTGGCGGAATCCACCACCCGGGATCAACCGCAATTCCCCTGAAATGCAGCTCTTTCAGGGTTCGCTCGATCTCTTGTACCCCCCTCTCCACATTTGCACCGTTGATACCGGCGATTGCCACAGGGAACCTGTCCGGGTACTGGTCACGGAGCTCTGCGATATCGTTATTGGAGACAATGCGGTGCCCGGCCTGTCGCCCTACAAGAATCCCCTTATTCACCCCCGCTGCATCCATCTCCTCTAGGAATTTTTCCAATGATTTTTGCATCATGGAGGGAGTGCGCTCGTACCCGCTAATAAGGGGATTCCGTCTCACGGAGGGACGGGCGCCGGGTTCTGATGCCAGAACCTGCGTCAGACTTTTATAGGGGGGTCGTATTCGGGCATCAATGATCATGTTCTATTCATCCCCGTTTTTTATTTCTGCTGGATTATTTCTATGGACATCCGTGTATATCTGGATAGCTTCCATGTTCATTTTGTTTGAGCCGAAATGAACGATATCGCTAATTTTAAAACGGAGGCAGCTCATTCCGAACCAAAATTCTCACGATTTTCATACAATTCTTTCCTCACCCTGCCAACTCTTAGAAAATCCGTCATGACTGCTTATATCTTCATCTCCTTCCGTTCCTACTCGCTCCTCATGCTACAGACCAGATCGATTGGCCGGAGGTTTTCCTCCCGTGAAACGGTCGAAGGAGCCGGAGTCCGGCTCCGGAGAGCATTTGGATATTCCGAACTCCCCCTCTTTGACCCGTTCCTGATGCTCGATGACTTCCGTGCTGATCGGCCGGAGGACTATCTCCTTGGGGTCCCTTGGCACCCTCATCGGGGGATCGAGACCGTGACCTACATGCTGGAGGGAAGGATGGAGCACAGGGATAGTATGGGTAATTCAGGAAGTGTAGATGCAGGTAACATCCAGTGGATGACAGCGGGGTCAGGGATCATCCATCAGGAAATGCCGAAACCAGTCAATGGAATAATGGGAGGATTCCAATTGTGGGTAAATCTCCCTCGTTCTCACAAGATGATGGACCCACGGTACCAAGAGATCGCCTGGGATCGGATTCCGGTGGTGGAGGCCAATAGCGGAGTGACAGTAAAGGTGATCTGCGGGAAATTCGGGGACGCGATCGGACCGGTCAGGGATATTGTGGCTGACCCTGACTTCTTTGATGTGAGTGTTCTTCATCGTGCACACTTCACAGCAAAGGTAAAACGGGGCTATACCGTTTTTGCCTATGTGATCGGGGGTGAAGGGATCCTAGATGAGGCTGAGACGACTGTAAAAAACCATGACCTTGTAATATTTTCTGATGGTGATAACGTGACCGCGAGTGGGATCGGAATAAAGTCATTTCGGTTCCTATTGTTGTCCGGAAGGCCTTTCCATGAACCAGTTGCTTGGCGAGGACCGATCGTAATGAATACCGACGCAGAGCTCCAGCAAGCATTCCAGGAATACCGAGACGGAACGTTCATTCAAAAAGGAAAATGATGATGTGTAGTTAGATGTGGGGGTTAATACTCTAGCTTTCCGACAAAAGGGCCATCAGTCTTCTTGGGGTGGTTCCTCAAACCGGTAGAAGTAACAGACACCCCATTCTTTCTTATCCCCCGGTTTCATCTCTCGTAAATGGGATTCGGCATGCTCTTCACAGACGGTGGAAGAACAGCATCCGAGGCACTGCATACCGATAGCTTCCTTCCCGCAGACATCACAGAG
>JAJRCP010000186.1 GCA_028678885.1 Methanomicrobiales archaeon | reverse complement strand
TAGTATCAATCTTGCTCGTTGTGTCCGCAAAAACGAGGTCGACAGGGATCTCCTCACCTCGATTGTGCGAACAGGAGTAGAATTCCTAGATACAATCATCGATACGAATCATTTTCCAGTTCCAGAGGTGCAGGAAAATACCCTCCGCACTCGGAAGATTGGTCTTGGGATTATGGGCTTCGCGGAATCACTGATCCTTCTTGATATCCCCTATGAATCAGATGAAGCACTCGTTTTTGCAGAAAAAATCATGAGCCAGATCCAGCATGAAGCTCGGGAGATGTCCCGCGAACTGGGAGAGAAGAAAGGGGCATTTCCTGCTATCGATAAGAGTATTTTTTCTGATTCCATGCGAAATGCAACGGTCACTACCATCGCTCCTACCGGTTCTCTCCATATCATTGCAAATACCAGCAGCGGGATCGAACCGCTCTTTTCACTCGCGTATACACGACAATTGAACGGAAAGGTATTGAAGTTCGTTAACGAGCCGGTTTTCGAGAAGCTTAGAAAATTCGGTTCCAGAAAAGAGATCATCCGGAAGATCGAGAAAGAGGGAACTGCCCGAAATCTCCCTATTTCCGATGATATAAAGGATGTTCTTAAGACAGCACCAGAAATATCCCCGGAATTCCACGTCAGGCTTCAGGCAACGATACAGAAGCATGTCGAGAATTCTGTCTCGAAGACCATCAATCTACCAGAAACAACCACCGTGGAGCAGATCAAATCTATCTATATGCTCGCCCGGGATCTCCAGTGCAAAGGGATTACTATCTATCGGTACAACAGCAAGAAAGAACAGGTTCTCTCTCGAGGTTGTGAGATCTGCCGAGTGGATTCCTGACGATGCCAAGAAATAAATAAAGAGAATTAAAAGGTATATGTAATGAATGCTGGGATTTGCCCGACCTGTGGGCTGCCTAAAGAACTTTGTATATGTGAGGAAGTAGCAAAAGAGCAGCAAAGGATCGCAGTTAAAATTAATAAAAGAAGGTATGGAAAAGAGGTCACGATCATAGAAGGTCTTAATCCTGCTGATATTGACCTGGAAGATCTAGTACGTTTTTTAAAGAGCAAACTCGCGTGTGGCGGTACCATCAAGGATGGCTCCATCGAACTTCAGGGAAACCATCTAGAACGAGTAAAAGAGCTTCTGGTCGACAAAGGATTCAACATCGACAATGTAAGTTAATTTTCCTATTTTTCTGGACATAATCCGAATACTCGGGCAGAAGAGTTCATGGTTCTCTTCCTAGAAGATTCTTCCCATTTGAACAACCCAGTTTCGGGAACATAATCGAGTTGAAGTCCTTTCTGTCGGAAGATCCGTTTGCATTTTATTTTCGTGCAGGGTGTCACGTGAAATATATTAAGAAGAGATCGCTCGGATTACCATTATTCAGAAAAGCGGTCGAAGATCCAGAAAGACAAGTTTCATACGGAAAAAAAAGATTAAATAAAGAATCGGAAGGTGATCCAAGCAATCGCAAGCATGATCACCGAGTATTTGACACCGGCAACCACGTTTCCCTCACCCATCTGGCCGGCCACGAGTCCTGAGAAGAACCCCTGAATCATTGCTGCGTGGGAGAAGAGCCGTTTATAGAAGAAGATATCCACCTCTCCGATAAATTGACCCGCACCACCTCCTGATGTTGCTGCTGCAGCCCCTGCCGCTGCCATAGTGGTGAGGAACGTGCTCACGAGAATTGCAATAACGAACAGGAAGACCAGGAAAGAGATAAGCACAATCACCATATAGATGAGCATATTGTTCCTCCGCTCGGTCATCAGGTTGAAGAATTCATAAGTATCTGTCGCCGCCGCCCGCAGCACCTCACTTGCATCCCCTCCTGCCTTGCTGGCTTTGGCAATCAGATCAACACTTCGTATTGCAAGGGGTGTTCCCAGACGGTTTCCGAATCTGACAATAGCTTCCACAAAGGGGATGTTCCAGGACATCTCCGCATCCAGTTTCTTGACGTAGGGGGTGAGGGAACCATATTCTCCTCCTGATACGATATGCACTGCATTGGGAAGGGTCATTCCGCTGTCATTCATTCCCGCAACATCACGGAAGAAGTTTGGCAGGGCTTCCTCGAGACTCCTGGTACGCTGGGCATCCCTGAAATGAAGGATCGCTAGAGGAGTGAAAGCGATAAGGACAGAGAGGATTAGTACATCATCGAAATATGTGGTAATGAACAGTGCTTCCAACCCACTGGAGGCGATGAGAATCGAAGATCCTACAATCAAGATGAGAAATGCGATCGGAATGGAAAGAATAAGAATATTTGTAGGCTGCTCGGTGAGCACCTTGAAGGGATTTTTTAGAAATCTCCCAAATCCTTCTCGGAGTTTCCGTTCATGGTCAAGACGATCAATAATATGTCGCTGCTCATTTTCCACTGTCTCTATCTCTGAAAGAGGGACCTCTACTTTGTTTTCCTTTCCCCTGTTCAGGATATCATCGAATACATCCTTAATGGCCATCATCACACCTCCGGCGTCATAGAGCTAATCAGGATCACAAACATCACGCTTCCGAATGGAATGATCCCGTAGATAATCACATACAGGAAGAACGGCTGGGTCTGACCGGAGAGCATCGACATGATGGACTGGAGAATGATTAGAAAGAGGGTACCTGCGACAAGTGCGGTTACGTAGGATTCTGCGATAAGCCCGAGTGTTTCGAGAAAAATTTTCTGCTGCTGGCGGTTCTCCAAGGCGTACTGGTTTGCCTTGGTACGGAAATATTCTGTCAGGTTTCCACCACTGGAGATGCTCGCCATCGCACCCTGGAGGAACTCCTTCATCCGCAAACTGGGCGTAAGTGTCGACGTGATGCGCAGGGCATCGATCAGGTCTTTTCCAAAGATATCAATCTCCCGAGCAATGTAACGTGCTTCAACAGCACTCTCCCCATAGATGGTACTCTCTCCCAAGAGACGGAAGATTTCTGCAGGGGTGATACCCGCAGTGGACATGGCTGTGATATAATTGATTGCATAGGGAAGGGTGGCATCGATGTTTCTTCTCCTTTCTCCTGCCACGATGCTCGGGTAGATGGTGAAAATGAAATAGGTGATTCCTCCAAAGATTAGGAGGGATAATATGACCGCTGCTGCGGTGCCGAGAATCATCTGCATGTTGGGGTTGGAAAACGTTCCCTGAAGGAAATCAGGAACCGTACCTCCATATTTTATCATGGTGGGAATCTGGAGAAGGAAAGTGATGAGTCCGATCACGACTGCCATTACAAGCCCGACCAACACTGCAGTAATGATAGCAGTAGAGAGATAGGCTTCAAAGGGTGTTTTCATCCGGGCAGAGAGGAGACTGTTCCGCAGCTGGGTATATTGTTCCCTCTGCTGTTTTATCTGTTTCCCCAGCAGATTGAAGCAGAAACGCTGGTAGCTATTCATACAGATCTGACCTCACTACCTCCATTACTGATTCAGGATCCCGGTAATAAGAGATAAGCATCTTTGCCACGTCCCGATAATGACGGATCATCTTCACCCGCATCCATTCGAGTAGTTCTTGCCGGCGTTTCAGCTCTTCCCGCATCCGTGCCTCATTCCATCCCCGCTCTTCCATGATCTCTTCTAAAACAAACGACTTGCCCGAGTACCGGATTTCATCGCTGATCGCATGCCATTTGAATACCTCATTGGTGATGAGCTCGTTTGTACGGGGATCGATATCCAGTATCTCGATAAGTTGTTTCATCCGACGGATCCGCTGTCCCCCGATACGGGACTGGATCTGCACGCTCACGAGATCAAGGGCAGACAGCATATTCCGCGGTACGTTAATGGGTGGGTTTTCCAGACGGTGGACAACACTTGCAACCGAATCCGCGTGGATGGTGGAATAGGTTACGTGACCGGTACTCAT
>JAJRCP010000185.1 GCA_028678885.1 Methanomicrobiales archaeon | reverse complement strand
TAAAGGATGAAAAAAGGAGATTAGAACAGGGAATGCAATCCCTGGAAATTGATACCCTGCATGAGGGAATTATATTCTGCTATCAATACATTTCCCGAAACCGATGCGACGGAACAGCGATTTTTAATATACAGCAATCCTCGCGGAGAACCCTCTATTGGACATTCCAGCGCCTGATTTCCACCCAGAGAAATAATGTGGCAGCCCGGTTCGCTGGGGAGATCCGCACTGATTACATTCGGAAAACAGAGGATGGTAATTTTTACAAAGGAATTCGATTTCGAGGGATTATTATAGGTTCTCTCCGCACCGATGACGCCGGGTAATGCCTTCACTTCACCCGCGAAGGTGGTGGACATGGTCCATCCTGAGGGGGCGACCGGCATATAGCTCAATAGCATATCAGGAGTGATCGTCTGCTTTATGGTCTGTGGGGGAATTGTCGAGGTTTGGGTGTGCCCTCCCGTCGTTACTGTGGTAACCGTATTTGTAGGTTGAGGAGTCTCAACTGTACTTGTACACCCGCTGCAAAGGAGAAACAAGATCAATCCCAAGGCACAAAAGATATGAATTTTCGGAACCATTTCAAGATCCTCGGTATCATTGACTCCTGCTATATCATATGCATAGCGAATTTATATTGGCTTGAAGATTAGGGGATAAGATAGAGCCAGATATAGGCCCCTATAAGGGGGACAAAACACCCAGCCCATACTGCCTTATTCCAGTCAAAGACTACCTTCCCTTTCATGGGATGCACCGGAATCAAGCTATACGCCGCCAACACGATGTTGATAGAAAGGCCCGTCGTGCCCGCCAACGCAAGGATACCTCCGGCAGATATTAGCATAAGAGAGAACAGGGCGAAAATAACGTTCACTGCAGGCCCGATCAACGACACGAACATCATCTTTTTGGGCTCCAAATTTTTGAGACCTTCCACAAGAGTCCGGGAAGGTTTGCCGAACACGAAATGGAATATAGCGGCATTAAGGAGCAGAATAAGAGTTCCCAATCCCCAGAACTGGAATTCGGAGGGGCAATGAAATTTTTTGGCTACTACGCTTGTGATCACTTCGTGCCCCAGCACTGCCACGGCCCCCACCAGGAGGAAGAATACCAGATTGACAATCTGGATACTCAAATTTCCTGCGATGAGGAAAGCCAGTGCAAAGAGGAGGATACTGATCCCAATGGCATAGAGTTCCTGCATTGTCAGGTGGGAGAAGGCAGGGGCTTGATTCTTGGGATGAAGGTTTAATAGGTGGATTTCCTTGAGTCCGGCCAACGCGATGCCCCGGTTGTACAGAAATTTCACGGCCGATTCCCCCGCTTTTCGAACCTGAGGCGAGAGAGTAGTATTGAGCATATTACCTTCGTGTCCTGAACTTGCTGACGGACCTGCGGAGGAGGGTCCCGATCCTGAGACGGCATTTCCTGCTGCTGCTAGTCCCACTCCCGATACAATGGCACCCAGAAGGTATAGCCAGTTGGAGGATTTTCCCACCGTAGCGGTAGTAGCCTTCACTGTATAGATACCTTGGGAGAAGGTGGGAGTCCCGTATACGTTCGAGGCTTTTGGTATATCGACGGATGCCGGGATATATTGGCTTAAGATAGAGCCGGAAGCTTTTTCTTCGAAAATGATGGGAAGTACATAACCTACCGAGAGAAAAATTCCCAATGTAAAAACAAGGACTAGGCAAATTGCGGCTGTGCGGTCCGTACTCATAGTGTTAAAAAAATTTTAGAGAATAAATACGTATTGATATCCTTCAACGATTTCCTATTTCGTTTGGCATGACAGCACCATTCCCTCCTGATTCGGAGGATTTCCAAAAACATAAGGGTATAGTCCCAATCTAGCCACTAACTTCACGTTCAAGTAAGGAAATGATCCTCCTTATTTTTTCCTTCTCAGCTTTATTTCTCCCGTCGGATCCCTCCCTTAGACGCCAGTTTCCGTTTAAGATATCCCCAGAATCCTTCCAATCCGTTGATGTGATTACCCTTACCATCGGTATACTGCCTCTCACCATGATTCACGAGGCGATGGACATATCCCCGGGCAGCGATCCCGGTATAGGCTTTCCAGGTATCCGAACAGACGATGGATCCCGGAGTGACTTTCCTTGAGATGAGAGGCTGGAGTGTCTCGGCTTCAACGTCGTTGACGACCTCAGCCCATACCTTCCCATTACGACAAAGAATCCCAAATACCGGCTGTTTCCGGGTTCCTCGTCCTCGTTTGGTACCCTGGTCCCGGATCACCCTCCGTTTGTTCTTCCATTGTCCTCCGAGGTAGGTCTCATCGACCTCCACGGTACCGGTAAAGATCTCCGGTACGTCCCGGAGGAGCGCCTGTCGTATCAGGGTAAGAGCTCGTAATACCGTTTTCTCTCGATTGATGTCCTCAGCGAGACACTCTCGCTACTCTGTTCCAGGAGGAACCATCGAATGATCTCCCTCCATTGATCCCGGGTAAGGTAGAGGGGAAGCCGGTGCGGGATAAAGTCATACCGGCATCGGGAACAGCGCCGCTTCCCGTTCCCGAGTCGGTATACTTTTTTCGTCCTACATTTAGGACACTCAATCCGAACCATTTCTCCCTGGTAAAACTATCTACGAGTTGGTGGATAAAATGGTACTATACCCAAAAAAATAGTGATTTTCTCAGGGCACTGCAGGAAAGGTGAATAAAAATGTGGAGCCCTTTCCCACCTCCGACTCGACCCAGATCTTTCCACCATGCCGCTCAATGATACGTTTGACGATGGTCAACCCCATTCCTGTTCCCGGATACTTATCCCTCGTGTGGAGACGCTGGAAGATGGTAAAGATCCTCTCCCTGTGTTCAGGAGGAATACCAATCCCGTTGTCCTGGACAGAAAATTCCCAGAAATCCTCCTTCTTCTCCGCAGAGACATGGATCCACGGCGGTTCTTCTTTCCGGAATTTGATCGCATTCGCGATCAGGTTCTGGAACACGAGTACCAGCTGGTTTTGATCCGCCAGCACCATCGGAAGTGTATCGTGGGTGATCGTTCCATTCTCTGTTTCTAGAGAAATGCGCAGAGTCGCCAGCGCGTCTTCCAGTGCCTTTCCTGCGTCGGAGGGCTGGAGTTCTTTACCGCGGCTGGTTATACGGCTGTATTCGAGGAGATCAGTGATCAGGGACTGCATGTGCTTTCCACTTTCCACGATGAAACCGATATACTCGTCAGCGTCCTTGTCCAGATTCCCTTTGTACCGTCGTGCGAGGAGCTGCGAAAAGCTGACGATATTCCTTAATGGCTCCTGGAGATCGTGGGAAGCCACGTAGGCGAACCGTTCCAAATCTTGGTTGCTCTGCTCCAGTTTTTTTACCACCATTTCAAGATGCCGTTTCTGCTCGGCGAGCTCGACTGCGTATTCCTGGAGATTCCGATTCGCATGCTGAAGCTCCTCCTGTGCTTTCTTTATCTGGGTGATATCCCTGCTTGTGATTCTCACCGATTGGACTACCTTTGTTGACTGATAGAAGACCGGTGTGAAAATTACATGGCAAAAATGTGATTCTCTTTCGGAAGTATAAGTAAATTCGATGGAGATCTGTTGTCCAGTAGTGAAGACCTTTACGGCATAATCGCGGATGGAATTCATCTCATCCGATGGAAAGAGTCTGTCCCACTCCTTTCCGATCATTTCTTCGGGATTTTTTCCCATTGACGCAGCACCAGCGGGGTTGATATAGGTCAGGAGGAGCTTGGGATCGACACTGGTGATCATGTCAGGCGATGACTCCAGGATTTCATTGAGCTGTTGTTTCTGTGACTCAAGCTGGGCTGCTGCCTTCAAGAGTACTTCTTCTTGACTGTTGATCTCCTCGTTCATCGCACTGAGTTCTTCGTTCACCTGCTGCAGCGTTTCGTTTGATTTTTGTAATTCGGCCTCCGCTCTCCTGCGTTCTTCGATCTCTCCCGTTAGCTTCAGGTTTGTGTTCTTTAGATCCTCGGCTGCGGCGAGATACTGTGCACGAAGGCGGTCCTCGATTCGTTTCTGTTCCGTCAGGTCCGTTGCGACGATGCAAATGCCGGGCGTATCTTTAAGAAAAGTTACCGATACGCAGGTCGGGATAGTTCCGTTTGGAGTCAGGAATCGTAACTCTCCTCTACAGGTCTCCAGTTCTCCCGGGGTGAGGAGGGATGCAAGCCTTTGTGTATCGATGGGTTCGATAAAATCCCTGATATTGGCACCTACTATCTGACCGAGTGGGCGATTGATTGTGCGGGAGAAGTAACGGTTTGAGTAAAGGATGGTTCCTTCTGGTGAAAGGACAAGGGCTGCATCGTTCATATTTTCGACGAGGATCCGGTAGGTATAATCTACCCCTTTCAGGGCGTATACCTGCTCTCCCGATGGTCCATTGACAACGATGGCGTCTACCTCGCCATTCCGGATCGCCTGCAGTGTTTCCCGTGCCTCGGATAACTGGATTCGAAGCCCATCTGCCTCGGATTCTTTATTGTTCCTTCGATTTGGATTGATGCGTCCCTTGTTTGACATAGTCGGACTATCCTTTCACGGTGAGGTCGAGGCCAATTAGGATTCGATCGGTACTCGACATATCTCCGATGATCTTTCGCAGGGGCAGAGGGAGTTTCTTGATGAGGGTTGGAGCTGCGACGATCTGATCTTCTTTTATCCGTTCGGGCTGCTGGTAAATGTCGATCACTTCTAAGTCATAACGACCCTTGAGATTCTCCTCGCAGACCCTTTTGATATTTTCGATCGCCACTCGGGATCGTGGAGTGATACCGGAGACGTAGAGGCGCAACACATACTTCTTTGTTAAAGATTCCTCAACCGCCCCTTCCATTGTTTTCTTCCTACCGGCTTTCTTGGCCATGATTCACTCTCCCTTCGTTGAGGTAACCTGGCGGGGACGAAGATCGAGCCCCACCAGGACGCGGTCGGTATTGGACAGGTCGCCGATTATTTTACGGATCGGTTCCGGGAGTTTTCTGACCAGCGTAGGCAGGGCGAGGATCTGGTCGCCTCGGGCGAGCTTCGGATTCTCCAGGAGATCGATTACTTCGATATGGTATTTTCCGGCGAGGTGTTCTTCACACAACCTCTTCAGGTTTGCAAAGGCGGTGATCGACTTAGGTGTCTGTCCTGCCACGTACAATCGTAATTCCCAGAATTCCGGATTATTCTCTGATTCTTCTTTCATTGGCTTTTCTCCTGTTGTCATCTATTAGCACCTCGAAGTATGCCCAGGCGGGTCCGGTCCTGCTCTTGGGCCTCATCCTGCCGCCCTTCATCAATGAGCAGACGTTCCATCT
>JAJRCP010000184.1 GCA_028678885.1 Methanomicrobiales archaeon | reverse complement strand
TCCTTGGAGGAAAGGCCCAGATCCTTCGCGATGTATTTTGCCTTAAAGTAGTGTTTTCCCCGATCCAGCCCAATGATGAGATATAAGAGAATCCGTTGCTGGGTATCGCTGTATTTTCTTCTGATTTGATCCCGTATCGACATGACCATCCCCTCTGAAAACGTATTACCCATCGAACCTGATATAGCTTTTTATCTTCTTTATATACCCTTACATTCAAGGAACACGGTAAAGGATAAGGGTCACGTTATCCGTGGTCTCTTGGAGGACTTTCTGGAAAAGACCTTCTCCGCTCTCCGAAAGATTCTTAGAATGCAGGAAGGAAACCATCTGTTCTTCAGAAATAAACTCATAAAACCCGTCGCTTGCGAGGAGAATAGTGTCTCCCGAGATAAGTGATAGGGTTTCCACTTCCACGATCAGGTCGATGCCCAGAGCTGCCGTGAGAAGATTCCTCATCGGATGCCTGCGTGCTTCGTTTTCGGTGAGCACTCCGTTTTCCACGAAACCCTGTACTACAGAATGATCACGAGTGCGGTATGTTACCCGATCTCTTACAATATACGCCCGACTGTCACCGGTCGAGGCAATCGTCGCAAAATGGCCTTGTACACAAACTGTGACGAGAGTAGTACCCATCCCAGCTCTCTCACCTTGAGCATACCTCTTGATGGACTTATGGATCAGTCCGTATATCTCTCGGAGTAATGCTACCGGATCTCTGTCCGTTTGCCCCTGGAGGCAATCTGCAAGGGTTTTAATTGCACAGCGAGACGCCACATCCCCGGCACGATGTCCGCCGAGACCATCGGCCACAGCAAGTACCCATCCTCCATCCCAAGGCATCACCAAGAAATCATCCTCGTTCTGTGAGCGCCCACCCGAGTGCGAAGTTGCGTACACTAGTCCATCGATATACCGGGTGCGAACCTCTGGGACTCTTTCCATACACTACCTCTCGCCGCTGTTAAGGGTTTCTCATTTCGACTGGAGCTTCGGAGATCTTCTTGATTAATCCCTCAATGACCGTACTTCGCATCCCTTCTACAAATTTGATACTCCCTACCACCAGATGTCCACCCCCACTGATGCCCCCTCCCATGATCTCATCATGAAGCTCCCTGACCATGCGAGGAATATTCATGAGTACTCCCCTAGACCGTAGCACGGCAAAATCCGGACCGACACCGATACTGACGATTGGTTTCCCCGTATTGATCTGACAGAGTCGGTCATGTACCTCTCCTGAGGTCTTCCCCGGGGGAGGAAAAGTGAATTTATGGGCAAAGAGTTCCACGTCGAAGAGGAATAAGTGTACTCCATTGGAGAGGATGCGGGATTCCACATGGGGCATTAGGGCAGCCATCTGTTCCTCAATCATCGCGTTCGCCTGTTCCACTAGTAGGTGGGCGAGGGAAGAATGTACCTCACTCTCTCGGGTCACATTCAGGATATGTTTGACGATCTCACGCCCGTCATTGAACCGCAACCAGAACTGTTCATAGTCCAGTGCAAGAGCGATATTCTTACAATCATCCTCCGAGTACTGTTCACTCACCAGAGCCAAGTACCATTTCCGCTCCGGGGCCTCACTCCTATCACCCACTGCAGAAACAGCGGGGAAATGGCGGATCTGGTGGTCAATTGCGGGGTTTATCATGCGTGCGATCTCGGTCCCGAGCATCCCGGAGGTGATACCGAAGTCTCCACCCACATGGTATGGGTTTACATGTGCGAGAAGATACTGGTCTATCTCGTGGTCAGGATGGTGGTGATCGACCACCAGAACCGGGATCTGATATACCTGCGCAAACCGCATGGAAGGTTCGTCCTCCAAGGTAGACCCATTATCCATCAGGAGAATTAGAGGAAGTTTCTGACCGTACCGGGTATTATCCTTCAGGGCAAAATCAAGGTCCCGGGTAATATCCTCGATCTCATAGAACGGTGCTTTAGATGGGGATCTTTTCACCATAAAATATTCTGCATCAAAATCCCCTCCCCCTTCCCTGATGAGTGCACTTACTGCGAGCTCGATGGCTACAGCAGCGCAGATTCCGTCTGCATCTGCATGGTGCCGGATTACTATGGGCTGGGCTTCAAAAATCGCTCTCCGGATCAGTTTTGCTACCTTTCGCATCACCGGGCGCAGCTTCTCCAGGGCCTCACTCCGGATTAGGAACGGGATATCCTGCGGCTCTGCACGACTTTCGATGATCTGCTCGAACGCGGCACGCACCCGGTTTTCCTCGTCCCCTGTCAGGACTGCAAGGGAAGATACTTCCACCTGCAGCTGGCTGTTTCTCGTCATAACCTCACCAATGATGGTGATAATGTTACCCAGCTGCACCTCCGGGTATGCTCGTACCCCAGCTTCTAAAAAAGCGGCCGCATTCCCGATCCCAGAACCGTCTGCGACAGTGAAGATAGTGGGGCCACTCGTCTGTTTTATCTGCGCTACAACTCCCTCAATCTGGACCGTTCTTCCGATGAAGCGAGAGAGATCGCTAAAAAGGACGGGAGCAGACCGTTTCACCACCACCTCGGTATGATACACAGAAGGGTTTACCTCCTCCAAGTCGATGTTTCCATTACTGCGAATTCCAAGGACCTTTACTAGTACTGGGTCCCTTTCACTGTGCTTTCCCCTGAGGTTGCTTTTATGAATAAGCCCCTTTACCCGTTCATTCAGCTGAACAAAAACCCCAAAATTTGCAAATCCCTGGACATATGCAGTATAGATCTTTCCTTCCTCAACCTCACTCAACGTGCAGTCTGGACTGAGGTGGTACACGATAATTCCCGTTTCTGATCCCATTTTTCGGCCTCGGTATGATATCTCTGGTCCCGCGACAGGGAGGCAGATGTGACTCTCGGAGCCTTCCATTCAGTAAGGAATGGAACGGGGAAATAAATTTCCGAAGGGTTCTCATCCACCCTCAAACAACTTGCGCAATAGTGTTGGTAGAGTCGCTGCTTTGTGGTATATACTCTGTCTTCTTTCTTATCAAGATATAGCTGGTCTATCACCTTCGTCACGGTGTTTCTAAGTTCAGCGGGATAGTATGACGAAAGATCTAAATTTGTCAATCCACATGGTAGGAAAAATCTGTTCTCTTTCATGTCTCCTATTTCTCTGAGGGACAAGGGTACGATGCACTCTACTTCCAATGAAAGGCATCTACATCGTAACAAATTTCTGTATCGTCAATTGATGATTATAAATCCGTTGTCTAATAGTCATATCCGTTTTTCCCTTGCGTAGTATACATAAGATACCGGAGAATGGTCCCTATCCTATTTTCTTGCTGGCCG
>JAJRCP010000183.1 GCA_028678885.1 Methanomicrobiales archaeon | reverse complement strand
TTGACGAAGCCTTTATCGAACTGTCTGATCCTGCGCAGAGTCTAGTCAATGTGCGCCACGAAAACCTCTTTATTGCTCGCTCTCTCACGAAATCTTTCGCAGTGCCTGGCATCCGGTTTGGGTATGGATTTGGTTCTCCTGCGCTCGTTAGTCAGATGGAAGCCCGGCGCCTTCCCTGGAGCATCAACGCCTTCGCAGAAGCCTTTGCCCTTCAGGCATTCCGACAGTATAGTACACTCGAGACTTCGCGTCTGGCAATCGCACAGGAACGCTCCTGGATAGTAACGCAGCTGCAGGGGATGGGAATACGGTACACGGAAAGTAAAGCAAATTTTCTCCTTCTCCACCTTCCATCCCCTGGAAAGGAACTGGAAAAACGGTTGCTTTCCCGTGGGATCATCATACGGGATTGTGCCTCTTTTGGATTACCCAATGCCATTCGCATTGCCATCCGAACGCGTGAGGAGAACAAAATCTTGATGGAGGGACTCCAGGCTTGCTTGCTCTGATAATGGGGGGGGGAGAGGGGAGACGATTGGGTATGGGAGAGAAGCCACTTGTCACGGTGCATGGAAAACCTATGCTCTCGTATGTGGTTCGGGCTTTCGAGCAGGCAAGATGTGAAGTAATTGTGGTCCTCACCTTCCGAACTCCCCACACCTTGAATTGGTGTCATGCACAGGGTCTATCCACTATTACAACGAAAGGAATAGGATATATTGAGGATCTGGTGGAAGCGATTGATGAAGTAGAGGAGAAAAATCCTTTCTTTACCTCGGTCTCAGATCTCCCCTGTATTCGATCCTCAACTATCCAGTACATCCTATCCCTTTACCGGAATTCAAAAAAGCCTGCGTGCTCAACTTGGATTCCTGTACAATTAGTGAAAGAGAGTGGAATCTCCATCGGTTATACGGAACATTTCGGGAAGGTAGAGGTCTGCCCGACAGGTGTGAATATCCTACTTGGAAGCCAGATTCATGAGGAGCAGGAGGAATGCCGGTTGGTTCTCGATGTCCCCGATCTCATATACCACGTAAATACACGATCCGACCTCGAAACAGTTAATAGACTCCAACAGAAAGGCCTATCCTGAGATGCTACCATATTGAAATGTCCGTCAATTTGGATGGAAATCCAAAAGGGGGTTATTTCCAAGCGAAGTCATATAAACGTTTCCTACCGTATATACTAGGGTATATGCAGGCATCCCGGGAAATCGAGTTGGAAGGGCATATCATTGATTCAGGGATAATGACCCAAGTTTTTGATAAAATAATGGATATGGGAGGAAATTTTGAGATCCTCGAATTTGAGGTGGGGAAGAAAAAAACCGATCCCAGTTATGCCCACCTTCGGGTATGTGCCGATGATGAACGGGCCCTCTCTCTTATACTTTCTGAACTGTATCGGCTCGGTGCACGGGACCTGAAAATAGCCGATGTAGTAGTTGCTCCGGCTGAAGGAGACCTGGTGGTTCCCAAGGGATTCTACTCTACTACCAACCACTCGACTTTTGTGAAATTCAAAGGATCTTGGCTAACAGTCGAAGAAATGAAGATGGACTCCCTTATCGTGATTGACCCCTTGCAGAAGAGGGCATTCTGCCGAACGCTCTCGAAGATTCGGTGTGGGGATCTCGTGGTGATCGGGGAAGGGGGCGTCAGGGTGATACCACCGGAGCGACCAAGGGAACAGAGCACGTTTGAGTTCATGCACGGAACGGTATCCTCCGAACGGCCCAGTGAGACCATTATAGCCCAAATTGCTCGCGAGATCATCGATCTGAAGCGCCGAGGGGGGAAGATAGCACTTGTCGGAGGTCCTGCCATCATCCATACCGGTGCATCCGAAGCAGTTGCAGAGATCATCAGAAAAGGCTATATCGATGTCTTGTTTGCAGGGAATGCCCTTGCGGCGCATGATATCGAGTACAATCTGCTCGGGACTTCTCTTGGAATGGATATTGCAACAGGAAAACCTGTCAGCGGCGGCCACAAACACCATATCATCGCTATCAGCGAGGTGATGCGGGCATGCTCGATTAGAGATGCGGTTGAACAGGGAGTGATTACTGGTGGAATCATGTATGAATGTGAAAAAAATAACGTTCCCTATGTGCTTGCCGGATCCATTCGTGATGATGGCCCCTTACCCGATGTAATAACCGATTCAGTACAAGCACAGGATGCTATCAGAGCCCATCTGAAAGGTTGCGGAATGGTGATAATGGTTGCAACACTCCTCCATTCAATCGCTGTAGGAAACTGCCTGCCCTCCTCTGTGAAGACCATTTGTGTGGATATAAACCCGTCCGCAGTGACCAAATTGATGGACCGGGGAACCATGCAGGCAATAGGCGTAGTAAGCGATGCTGGCACGTTCTTCCCTCTTCTCGCCAAGCAATTGGAGATCCAGTCTCATCTGATCTAATGGCTCAGTGGTATGGTATAAGGCATCTCATGCTGTCGGACATACTGCCATTCTTCCTTGCACCTGCAATCTACCCGCAGGAGTGCTTCCACCAGGCTTCGATCACCGGATAACGAGTAATCGCGAATCCCATCTGTGATTTTCCTGTCACAAACTCCGCAGTTATGGGGTCCGCGGGGCGTGCCTCCACCTATCGGGTCACAGACTATATGCCTTCTCGCAGCAGCGAGCACAGTCAGCACACTCCAGAGATACGAAGGACGATACTCACCATTCCGCCATAACCATTCCACCGGAGTGGAGCTCTGGACTGTACACAGATTCATCGAGATCTGATCAGACCATTTTCCTGCCTCTTTAACTGAGGTGATCATATCGTCGATCGCCTCGTTTTCTGTTAGGAACGGTGGTTTCATTAGAAGATAGGTCTTCACCCCCACCCCGGCTTCATGTGCTCGGGCAGCTGCCTGCATAAAATCTGAACAAGTACTCCCCTTCCTTATGCATTTCTTACGGATGAAATCGTTCGTTGTCTCAAGACCCATCGCGAGATGCAGGGGTGTTTCCCAGGTTCCATCATCCGCTTCATCCCGGAGGATCCGGACCCAGTCCGTTGCCACATACTCGGGACGGGTCTCTACCATCACCACCTTTCCCCAAAAGGAACGGACAATTTCCCTCTGGGTCTCACCAGGTACTTCTTCTGTATCGAGAAAACTGCCCGAAGTAAATATTTTCACCAGAACATATTGATCAATAGGAAATTTCCGTCTCACCCACGCAAGCTGTGCCCGGATGTGCTGGTTAAGGAAAGCAGGATCTCTGTTTGTATAGCGGACATGGGT
>JAJRCP010000182.1 GCA_028678885.1 Methanomicrobiales archaeon | reverse complement strand
GCCTATGTCTGCACCTGCGAGGCCGACCAGTTCCGGGAGCTGAAGCTCGCCAGGCGGGCCTGCCCCTGCCGGGATCCCTCCCCCGAGAGGAACCTCGAGCTCTTCGAGGCGATGCTCAACGGGGAGTACGCCGAGGGTGAGGTCACCCTGCGGGTGAAGACCGATATCGAGCACCCCGACCCGGCCGTCAGGGACTTCTCGGCGCTCCGCATCGTCTCCTCCCCGCCCCACCCGAGGGTGGAAGCGACGGTCTTCCCGCTCATGAACTTCTCGGTCGCCATCGACGACCACCTCCTCGGCGTGACCCACGTCATCCGGGGGAAGGACCATATCGCGAACACCGCCAGGCAGCGCTACATCTTCGACTACTTCGGCTGGAAACCGCCTGTCTACCGCCACTATGGCCGGATGGGCATCGAGGGCGTCGTCCTCTCCACGTCACAGATGAAGGCCGGGATTGCGGATGGGCTCTACACCGGCTGGAACGACATCCGGCTCGGGACCCTCCGGGCCATCGCCCGTCGTGGGATTACCCCGGAAGCGGTCCGGAACGCGGTCCTCGAGATTGGCATCGGCGAGACGGACATCTCCTTCTCCTGGGAGAATTTGTATGCCAAGAACCGCGACATCGTCGATCCCGTCGCGAACCGGTACTCCTTCGTCCCCGACCCGGTCCTTCTCGAGATCGAGGATGGCCCCTGTGGCTTTACCGCGGAGGCCCTGCTCCACCCGGGCGAACCCTCGAGGGGCGTCCGGAGGCTCCCCTTCGACGGGAGCGTCTTCATCCCGAAGGCCGACCTCGTGTGTCCGGGGATGATCCGCCTGAAGGACCTCTTCAACATCACCCTCGGGGAAGGGAAGGACTGCCTGGTCGCGAAGTTCGCCGGGAAGTCCCTCGACGAGGCACGGAAGGCGAAAGCGCCCATCGTCCAGTGGGTCCCACCGGCCCACACGATCCCCTGCGTGCTGCACAAGCCCGATGGGGATATGAAAGGATACTGTGAGCCGATGGTCTCGTTGGATATGGGCAAAGTGGTGCAGTTCGAGCGGATCGGGTTTGTCCGGATCGAGAAGGCGACGGCAATGCTCATCGAGGCGTACTGGGGGCACCGGTGAAGGGGGATCTGATAACAATAGATTTTTTATAATTCCATTTTATTACGAGTGTTAATTCGCTTTGAACGCATTTCTATCAAGATAAATCCCCTCCCCGGACTTCAGCTTTCCATCCGCGAGGTACCACCCATGGGCTTCGTCGTAGAGAGTGAGGGCTATTTCGTCCCAATAGTTATTCATGCGCCATGAATCAAATTGTTCCACCCAGCTGTTGTAACCCTGGACGGATGCAATCAACATCACCCGCATTGCATCTGTTCGATTAGTAACAGTATATTCCACAAAGACCGGGATTTGGTACTTCGATACAACCGGGTAATAATCTTCAGCTCCAAATCTGGTGGAGATTTCAGGTACCGGATATTCGATGGTTACATTGGATTTCGGGAGAAAAACCGATTCATTTCCCTCGGGATACCGTGTATTGACCAGGTACGGTAAGCCAAGATAGTCCTGACTATCATACTGATCCATCCGGTACTCGAATTCCTCCCTGGAAGGAGTCATGGAGTCAGCTGTGATCTTCACATACCAGTCCATATTACTCCTGATAAATGAAGCATGAATGCCCTCCTTCTCGAACATGGACGGAGTGAGGACCAGGGATCCGATCTGCGGGGTTCCATTCCTGACCGGCAGGGGAATGAGAAGGGTTACGTTTGAGATCGTCGCATCCATTGCTATTTTGAGATTAAATTTAGAATTCCCGTCGAAATAGTCCGGCCTCATCGTGTACTGGAACCAAGGATATAGGATAAAATAGGATACGAGGACCAGGAGAATACCCAAAAAAAGAATGACCCAGAGAAATCTGTAAACTTTCTTCAGGGAATCCCATGTCTTCATCAGATAGCAATTCATTTAGGATTTCATTAATTCTCCTTCCGCAGGTATTTCCCCTCCTCAATCTTGGAAGATTGCCCCCTTATTCAGTGGGTCCGCCGGCGCACACGATCCCCCCTGCGTCCTTCACAAGCCCGACGGGGAGCTTAGAGGGTACTGCGAACCGATGGTCTCGTTAGATATGGGCAAAGTCGTTCAATTTGAGAGAATTGGGTTTGTCCGGATCGAGAAGGCGACGGCAATGCTGATCGAGGCGTACTGGGGGCACCGGTGAAGGAATAAAAAAATTTCTAAAAGTATCCATTATCAAGATGCCGGGAACAGGAGAATTCTCGCGAAGGTCAAGGCATACATCGTTAAGAAATATATTATGACAAGAAGAAGAACTGAACCTACCGCTTTTCGCTGAGAGATTTGGTGAGTGCTTTTGATAGCAAAGACCCAGAGATAACAGGTCCAGATCATGAATAGAAGAAAGATGATCCCGTTCACGAATTGAGGAGTCTGCAATAGATCGTAATAGATGAGTTGAGGTTTTTTGAAGAAAAGTACCGTGATTACCAGCTCTATAACCGTGGATAATGTCCAGGGAAACAAACCATAGCCGATATTTTGAAGAGTCGCCCGAAACGACCCCATTCCTGAGAATGAAAGGGAGATGATGTAAATCACCCCAGAAAAAAAGCCCCATTCCAAAAAAGGGTAAAAGAAGTACCATGAAGACCATGAAATGAGAGTTGAAAACGCTGCTTGAGGATAATAACCAAGAAGCATCCGAACTCCCATTGTGACGAGCGTGATCGCGGAACCGGCCCCCACAATGAGAATCGGTAGGAGCAGGTTCTCTTTCATTTGAGCGATCTTACCAAAGAATAAATCAGGATGAAAGAGGAGACTCCTAATTTCTGACAACATTACTGAGAATGCAATACATGAGATAATATATCCTTCATGGGCCAGACGGAGAACTCAGGGGATACCGCGAACTATTGGTTGATCTGCATGCCTGAGGTGATGTGATTAGATTTATATATCTCCTACGATAAAATATATAAGGCCAATGAGTAAAAAGTATCTGTTTGAGATCCCGGAGAACCCCGATAGCGTTGTCTTCTACGTCGGGCGGGAGATCACCATCGATGGGAAAATCACGGTCGAAGTTGACAGAAATAGCGAATGCGCCAGGCATCTCATGAGTCCCAGGGCTACGGCGTACTGCGAGAAGCACTGGTTCAACCCGGTATTCATGTATTCAACCGGAAACCTTCCCGTCCTGATCGGGTTCGTCTTCGATGAAGAATCATACAATTCCTTTTCTTGCGTTCACCGCACGATTGGTGCGGGTTACAGGCAATATGCGAAATGTACCCCCATTTCCACGGCGTCACACGATTAACCCCCCTCTTTTCTGCTTCACGCTGACGGTTTGAAGAAATATTTCGCTTCTATTCCTCCGTATCCACGACACTATGAGGTCTCCCTTTCAAATTTTTTAACTCAGGCGGATATGGAGGATCTTATCCCATGGTCCATGAAAATTGAGATAATTGAGAGATCATGAGCCTTCACATACCGGAGTGAAAAAATCAAATGATTCCACGTGCCCATTTTGATTTGAGTCCACATAATCAAGCCAGATTGGAATGACTTGCTGTGGCGCCCTCACCTGAATGATCTTCGAGCCAGACCAAGTTCCACTATTCAAATTGCACTCAATGGTTCCATCCACGGCAATCGACTTCTTACACTGATCGGCGACTGTTAGAACGTTACCCAGATTCCAAAGCCGGATTTCAACCTCGCTCTCGGTGGCAGCAAAATTAACCAGATCGATAAGTACCGGGCTGGAAGATTCCAAACTATTCAATTCTTTGGAATAGTAATTGCATATTTCAGGCTGCTCTACCTTCATATTTATTTCACCCACACTATTTTTTATCGCATTCGTATCCGATTGTAATGTTGAAAGGGCCGCCAGAATACGAGTGAGCTGATCGCCAGCTATGGTCGTCCATTGCTGGATTTCCTTCGCCCAGTTCCAGATATCGATCAATTCATCGGTTTTGGCAGCAACGGGCGTTATCAGCACCGCCATGATTGCGACGACAAAACAAACTGCGAGGATACTTCTTCTCACCTTTTCCACCATCCCTTCTGATAGGATATTATGCGAAGAACCGAGGTATTTCAGAGCCTTCGGTCCTGATGTGCCTGAAAAATGAAGCGATTGAATGAGCCACTGTGCCACTCCCGGGTGAATGGCCTTTGTCCGGATCAGGCCAGGGCAATCATCTCCTCATCGTAGGATAACTATTTCGAAATATTCTGGAGATGGAATCCAACCGGAAATAAGAAGTGGAATACTCCTTTGTGTACTTTCAAATTTTATAACTCGCCGATATCGTTATCCGTCCCTACGATACCCGTCCATCCGGTGAAACCAACGTGATCGGCGAGATGCTTGGGGAATTGACGGGAAAGATTGTTGGACAGCGCATTATCTCCGGCTACCACATGGGAGGGCCCCTGAAGATCGAGAGTACCATG
>JAJRCP010000181.1 GCA_028678885.1 Methanomicrobiales archaeon | reverse complement strand
TGTATCCCTTGCTTTTTCTGATGGCACATGGATCAGCGCGAATGATATTTCGGTCGCAGATCTTTCCCGCATCATCGGGATCCACTACTGGCAGGACCTCAAAGGAAAAACATTACGTACATGTCCTTTCTTTCAGCGATCCGCTGACAAAAAAGCCTGGTGCGCTATCCACGATTGCAAACCGACTGTTTGCCGAGAATTCACTCCTTGGAACTGGCAGAACCACGAGTTCGCTGGGAACTGCCCTACCTGCAGGGAAAAAGCTGCATAAAAAGCGAAATCTATTTCCTATCATTCCTGTATTGGTTCAGTCCATATCCCAAAAGATATTCCTGAGTCTGATCTATCAAAGGCTCCCTTGCAAGAGTACGTGAAGATGAAAGAACCATATATCCAACCACTAAAAAGGCAACCGGTCAAACCGCACTCTTGACGCAGCTCTATCAGTTGTTATTCAATATGATTCTGGGTTGCAAATTATAAACGATCCATACTCTTTTTAGGCGAATCTTCGTGTATTACAACCTTACAACCCATAGCAAAAAGCATTTTTATCGCCGGACTGGAAACTCATGGGAAAATAACCCGATGCGAAATGGATGACGCTCGGGATATCCGATTTCAGCCTTTACCGCAGGGTCATTTTCGTAGATTTTGCGGACTTCTTCCGATGAATCCACCCGGATGACGAGGATTCCTATTGATCCATCTACTGCAGCTCCTCCAAGGAGAATCTTACCCTGTTCGAAAAGCCGAAGCGTGAACGTGAAGTGCTGTTCCATCACCTCTTTCTCTTCACGTGTCATGGTTGAGACGAAATCCGAATGCTTCGGCCTGAGAAGAGAGATATATTCCAGTAGTGGAATATTCCAGTGGTGGAGACATACCCCGATATTTGCGTCCCTTTTTTCATATAAGGATGCGCTTTGGTAGGACACGGGTAGATAGATCTCCGAATCCTTTCCTGGGTCCGGCCACACACCAGATCCAGATAATCGAGATCACTTACGATACGATTCAAATTTCTTTGCCCGTACCCAATTTTTGGAGACTCCTTACTTCGCGATTCTCACGGAACAGGCTTAATGGTTATGAGCAAATAGTACTCAGAAAATGTGTTCATTAGGTGATTCTCAAGGGTACGACCGACCATTCCTCTAATCTTGAAATCAACGGCGATCTGGATGCACGTCATCGAGACAAAAAATTTGACCAAGAGGTACAACAACCTCGTTGCGGTGGATAACCTCTCTCTGGAGATCGAAGAAGGTGAGATCTTCGGTCTGCTTGGACCGAACGGAGCAGGAAAAACAACTACCCTTCTGATGCTCACTACCCTGATCCCGCCGACTTCGGGTATCGCAACTGTAAACAATTTTGACATTGCCAAACAACCCGACCAGGTCAGGAAATCGATCGGAATTGTATTCCAGGACCCGAGCTCAGATGAAACTCTCACCGGATACGAGAACCTGAAACTCCACGGCCTCCTCTATGATATGGACAGCAGCTTGCGGGAACAGAGAATCGAAGAAGTTCTCGCACTGGTCGAACTGAGCGACCGTCAGCACGACATGGTCAAGAAATACTCCGGGGGGATGAGGAGACGTCTTGAGCTCGCACGGGGTCTGATGCATCATCCGAAGATCTTGTTTCTCGATGAGCCAACCCTTGGCTTAGACCCTCAGACCCGTGGGCACATCTGGGAATATGTAAAGAAACTTTCTGTTGAAGAGAAGATTACGATTATCATCACCACCCATTATATGGACGAGGCCGACAGACTCTGCGACCGTCTTGCCATCATTGATCAGGGTAAGATCGTCGTGCTTGGCCCGCCAGAGAAACTAAAAAGGGGCTTGGGTGGAGACATAATTCGCCTTCGAGCAAAGAACGGCCGGTTCGAATCGCTCCGAGACTTAGACTTCGTCAAAAATGTTCGAATAGAACAGAATGACGTGTTTATCACCGTAAAGGATGCGAGCGAGCATCTCCAGGAGGTCCTGAACCGAGTAGGAAAGGTGGAATCGGTCGAGGTCCGTCCCCTGACTCTCGAGGATGTGTTCATTCATTATACAGGTAGGGCAATCCGCGAAGGAACCCCAGAGGGTGGCTGGGCGGAGAAAGCGATGCATGCGGGGTCAGGACGATGAGCGATCTGAAAGGTATATACGCCCTATGGTACCGTGAAGTGAAAGTCTTTCAAAGGGAGCGATCGAGGGTGGTATCATCTATCATCAACCCGCTTCTCTGGCTCCTGATTATCGGCGGCGGCCTAGGATCGGTGCTCTCGTTTGAGGGTATCAACTACCAGAGCTTCATTTACCCTGGAGTACTTATCCAGGCAGCCCTTTTCTCAGCTGTCTTTTTTGGGGTCTATATCGTTTGGGACAAGAAGATCGATTTTCTCAAGGAGGTCTTGGTCTCACCAATGTCACGAACCTCTATATTCATTGGTAAGATACTCGGGGGCTCCACTGACACCCTACTGCAGTCCTTTATCCTGCTTGTGATCGGCTATCTGTTCGAGGTACTTGGGATCATGTCAGGAATTGTTTTTAACCCGTTCTCAGTCGCCATATCGGTCGTCTTTCTAGTGATGACTACCGTCGGCCTCGTCAGTATTGGTCTCATTATTGGCTCCCAGATGGAGAGCCCGGAAGGCTTCCAGCTAGTGGTTAGTTTCCTGATCTTCCCGATGTTCTTCCTTTCAGGAGCCCTCTTCCCCATTGAGAATTTACCTATCTGGCTAGCCCCCTTCGATCTCTTCAATCCCGTCACATACTAATAGGATGGCTTGCGGGGTACGCTAATCGCAATACATCAATTCAATCT
>JAJRCP010000180.1 GCA_028678885.1 Methanomicrobiales archaeon | reverse complement strand
CTACAAGAGTGTATTGGCATGAGACTGGCATATTTTGTCGACGAATTCCCTCCGTTCTTCCGGGGCGGCCTAGGAACGTATGCAATGGAAATGACCCGCCAGTTCGTCACGATGGGGCATACAGTGACCGTTTTCTCTCACAATAACGGCAATGATACGACCCGAGATCAGTGGGAGGGAGTCGAAGTCCATCGCCCGCTTCTCACCGACATTTCTCCGGTCCTCCCCATCCTGAATCCCTGTGATGTTCAGAAGTGGGATATAAAGGGGCAGGAATTTTATCAGGAAACCCTTCTCTATAATTTCCTCTCTGCCTCAAAACTGGTCAATGAGCTAGTGAGGATGGAGAAACGAACCTATGAGATCCTTGTCGCACATGACTGGCTTGCCGCACTTGCAGGAATCGTGGCAAAGAAAAACCTGCACTGTCCCCTAGTGTTTCATTTCCATTCCACAGAAGAGGGGCGCACTTCCAACGGCTCTTTCACCATCAAGCAAATCGAGAACATGGCTGCTGAACAGGCAGATCTGATTGTGACGGTCTCCTATGCCATGCGGGATGAACTAGTGCGGCTCGGTTACCGAGAATCGAAGATCCGTGTCATCTACAACGGGGTGGATCCGGGAAAATACGATCCTGGCCGGTACTCCCAGCAGGAAATCCTGGAATTCAGACACAAGATCGGTGTCGGGGACTCCCCCATGATCTTTTTTATCGGCAGACTTACCTGGGTAAAGGGGATCGATATGCTCGCGATGGCGATGCCCATGATCCTGAAAGAAATACCAAATGCGAAGCTCGTGATCCTTGGAAAAGGAGAGATGGAGCCTCTCCTCTCTCATATCGTCAAAGCCCATGGTCTGGATAGGAATGTGATTCTGAATTTCTCGTACGTAGACGAGGAGGAACGGATCAGGTATTATGCGGCCTGCGATGTCGCGGTGTTCCCCTCCAAGTACGAACCTTTCGGAATCGTCTGCACGGAAGCCATGTCCATGGGCAAACCCGTGGTCGCAGGTGCACGAGGAACCAGCGGACTACGGGAACAGGTGGAAATCTCGGAGGCAAACCCTACTGGTTTCCATATCAATCCTTTCGATCCGGGAGACATCGCCAAGTTCACCATCAGATTGCTTTCCGATGGAGAGCTTAGGAAGAGAATGGGTGTGAACGCTCGGAAACGAGTACTGGAGCAGTTCACCTGGGAAATAGTGGCGCGGGATACGCTCAGAGTATATGAAGAAGCGATTGAACAGAGCTATAGTTTTGCAAAAGATGGAGTCGCACCATCCCTGTAAAGGTCGTTCAACAGATGATCGTATTTGGTAGTGAGCTGCATAATTACCAGACTGCAAGGAGAAAGGAATTCCTTTTGATGGCGGGAGGCAGTTACTGCTCCCAGACGCTCGCCGGCAATACCCGGAAATATCACGGACTGCTGGTACACCGCGGTCGTGTCGTCTTTTCCACCTGTGACGAATTTCTTAACGGGAAGCGTCTCTCCGTTGCTGCTTATGGTGGGTTCATCGAGGATACAGGACTCCGCTATCTACAGAGTATCAGACTCTATCCTCTTCGGTTCGTGTACGAAGTGGATGGAGTGGTACTACAGAAAACCCTTGAGTTTGACGGTGCGCTTCATCTACGATATGAATTGTTTGGAGATGCGAAACTCTGCGTGATCCCGCTAGTTACCGACAGAAGCATTCATGAGACGCGGCACAACCTCGAAATCCGTGGGAAAGCAGATGCCACCGGTATTACCTTCAATCACCTCTTCATAAATGGCGAGGGCTGCAATTTTGTGGAGCGACCAGACACCTACTGGAATCTGTGGTACGAGGAAGATTTTGCTCGGGGATATGCACATACGGAAAATCTACATTCACCAGGATCTTTTGAGGCATCTGGTGAGAATATAACAGTCTCTCTTCATGGAACGGTTCCCGATCCCGTTTCCTCTCAAGATAGGGAGAAGATTGAAACACCCCAGAATCCAATTCAGTGCCTCTCCCATGCGGCCGATGACTTTGTTGTAGGAGATGCGATCCTGGCGGGCTATCACTGGTTTCCCGAACCTTGGGGGAGAGATACGTTTGTGAGTCTCCCTGGACTCCTTCTCGAACGGGGTAAATTCCGGGAGGCTGAGGCGGTGTTCCGTTTCTTTGCGCGGAGATGCAGAAAGGGACTAATCCTGAATCATTTTCCGGATGACTACAATTCCAGCGATGCCACGCTCTGGTTTGTGCACGCACTGGAGCAGTACTGCCAGTACGGGGGAAGGAATACATTTCTTCAAGAGATGTTGCCCGTTTTGGAGGGGATTATGAGTGAATATGGTGAAAGCGGAGTCGCCTCTCTAGAAAGGGACTTAATCCATGTTACACCACAGAGCACCTGGATGGATACGCGTTATACGCCGCGGGAAGGAAAACCAGTGGAGGTCAATGCTCTCTGGGTGAACGCGGTCTTATTTGCCGCCCGACTTAAGCTCGATCCTCCGGTTGACCCTGTCCAAGTACGTTCAGCATTCTCCCGATTCTGGAATGAGGATAAAGGGTATCTCTCTGATCGCATCGATCCCCTCGATTTATCCCTGCGCCCAAACCAAGTCATAGCACTTGCTCTTGGAATTGTAGATCCGAATCTCGGTAGAAAAGCTCTGGCAATACTACACCACCGGCTCCTCACTCCGTATGGGCTACGCACTCTCGCAAGCGATGAACCAGGGTATCAGGGCAGATATCAAGGAGACGCTGGATATCATAACGGTAGTGTGTGGCCCTGGTTGCTTGGCCCTTTTATCGATGCAGAGGTACGTTACGGAACAGATCCCTATTCTCTCACCCTCCTCCTACACCCTCTCCTCGCCCATCTGCATGATGCGGGTCTCGGTACTATTTCAGAATATTTTGATGGAGATCCTCCCTACGAACCGCGGGGGTGTATCGCTCAGGCCTGGAGCGTTGCAGAGGTGTTCCGGTCATGCCAGATCCTCGATCGGGAGATGCGGAAAAAAGGTACTCGGGGAAATACGGATCCTTGTGCTTAATAGGACTCAACCTTTGTTATTCTCAGAAAAAGGCAGGAGAAATGTCTAGAAAAGGGGATTCGTGTAAATGTATTTCATAGTTTCTTCTTGAAGAAAAGGAAGATCTTAACATCCTGCAGGTCTATCTCGATGCCATGGGATACAATATTACACGTATTTCCATACAGGAAAAGGAGGCTCTTGCAGAGCGATATGTTCCACGGGTACAATATGAGCTGAAGTCCGACATTTACGGGTGCTGCATCAAACTCCTTACTGACCGACGCGAGGTGCGGGATCGCTGGTCAGAAAATCTATTCTATATGTCCCAAAATATCCGCTCTCATGGGCGGCTGTATGTATTCAATGACCCACAAGAAGGAAATAATCAGATCTGCTATGATCCTAAATCCAAGACTGCGTTTCTCTTGAATTTTCAGTACTATGGATGGATAAAGTCTCTT
>JAJRCP010000017.1 GCA_028678885.1 Methanomicrobiales archaeon | reverse complement strand
TTTTTTTGCCTTAAAAATATTTTTACCATCTTTTCCGATGGCGATTCCTCGATCTTCATCCCGTACGCCCACTAGGGCCACCCGCTCATTATCCTCCCCCTGGAACTCCACATCGGTGACCTGAGCGGGCAGGAAACAGTTTTTGATGAACTGTTCAGGATTCGGAGAATATTCCACGACCTCGATCCGTTTACCCATTTCTTCGGACGCCTTCTTGATACTCGCTCCTTTTTTCCCGATTGCCCGTCCCATCTCACCCGGGTTCACAACAAAGATCACCCTCTGGTTTCGGTCGTCGATGATGCAATCGCGGCTCGAGGCTCCTGTCAGGACTTCGAACTGCGAGATGAGACGGATACAATCCTCGGTGAGCACGATTTCGCCCATGTCAAGTCTCCTTTAGGCTCAGGATGTCCGACTCACCAGGATCAAGTATGGCGAGTGCGCTGACGAGGAACGGCTTTCCGCAGGCCTTCCCGAGCTGTGTACTGGTTCCCTCGTAGATATAGACCAGGAGCCCCTTATTGTGCGTGACCAGCTGTTGGAAGGAACCCGAGCTATTTTTTGCTAGGATAACCAACCGTGCCTTTCCCTGCTGTATAGTGTCCTGTGTTTTGTTCTGGCCAAGGATAACATCGCCTGTTTTGATGGCCTTTCTCAGGGATACATTAAAATCCATTTTTACACCTGTAATCGGGGTTTTGCAATTAACTTGACATCACCGGTACCCAGCTGAATTGGCTGGCCAACGATGATATTCTCGGTAACACCGTTCAGTTCATCCACTTCATTTGCGATTGCCGCATCGAGCAAATGGTTCACTGTGACCTCAAAGGCCGCACGGGAGAGGACACTCTCCTTCTCTCCGGCAATTCCATGACGCCCGATCTGCTTCACCTCACCATCCATACACATCATATCAGCGACGAGCATCAGATGGCGGACATCCACGTGGATACCCTGTTCATTTAAGGTACTCAACGCCTCATGTATTATGGCATTTCTTGCCGCCTCAATTCCGAGGATATCCGCGGCTTCGCTGATATTATTCGAGCGGGTCCGGGTTACGTCGACACCTTCGACTTCAAACACATCTTTCAGATTTGAACCCTCGGTATAGAGAACATACTCTTCCCCTTCCTTCCGGACCACTACTCGCACGATATCGTTGATACCCTGCACAATCACGTTTCGCACATGATCAGCGAGCTGGAACAGGTTTTGATAGCTCTCCTTGTCTTTTGGGAAGAAGAGGATCTGCGCCTTGCCTTCATCCGATGCATGATCGAAATCCCGGTAATGCCTTCGTTCCCGGATCTTCTTTGGGGCATTCTCCATGATGGTGGCAGGGCTGATCTTTCGCTTTTCGCACTGGGCGATAATGAGCTGTATGACGACCTGCATATTTTCCATGTCCGTGGTGATGTCGGCAAATTCATGTAGAGGGGCTGCTTCGATCTGCCAGCTTACCTCCCGTGCCCGATCACGGTTTCCGCGGTATTCAGGTTTCAGGTAGATGGTCATGGTGGGTGTGCTTGGCTCTTTCCGCGCATCCATGATCTCGATTAGACGGGGAAGCCCCAAGGTGACGTTGATCTCAGCGACCCCCGCGTAGTGGAAGGTACGCATGGTCATCTGGGTACCTGGTTCTCCTATTGACTGTGCAGCGACGATTCCGACCGCTTCACAGGCCTCTATACGGGTTCGTTCGTACTCTGTTACCACCGCTTCAATGATGCTGTTGAACTGATCTGGATCGATCGCTTTTCCATCGAGACTGGCCCGGAGCTGCTCCTTCGTCTTCACGGGGACTGGCATCGCCTCTATCTGTATATCCATATTGGTATTCATTGTGCCTCCTCCTTGAGCACACTCTCCACGATCCCTTTTACATCCACCGGATTCCCGTAGCTGCTCTTTGCGGGATCGGTGCCATCTTCGCCATAGAGGAACTGGATGATGCGTCCGCCAGTGGTACGCACGGTTCCATCATAAGCGACCTTCAGATCCTGCAGGGCATTGATCATCCGCCGTTGCAGGTATCCGCTCTGAGAAGTCCTCACAGCCGTATCCACGAGACCTTCACGTCCTCCGATAGCATGGAAGAAAAATTCCGTGGGGGAGAGGCCACTCTTGTAACTATTCTTGATGAACCCATGAGCCTCAGCACCCCTGTCACGCCGTTTGAAATGTGGGAGTGTCCGCTCATCATAACCCCGCATGATGCGTTCTCCACGGACAGACTGCTGGCCGATGCAGCCTGCCATCTGAGTGAGGTTGAGCATGGACCCCCGTGCCCCGCTCACCGCCATCACTACCGCACTATTCTCCAATCCCAGGTGCCTGCCGGCGATCTCACCAGTCCGATCACGGGCTTTGCCCATCACCTGCATGATTTGCATTTCCAGGGTCTCTTCTTCAGTTCTTCCGGGCATTGGTTCGAGTGCACCTTCCTCGAAGATCTTAATCCTGGTGCGGACATCGTGCGCCGCACTGTCCAGCACTTCTTTGATCTGGCCATATTCAGTCTTGGAAAGGTCCTCATCATCGATGCCGAAAGAGAATCCATCCAACATAATGGAACGGATGGCAAGTTTGGTCATGGCGTCAATGAAATCCGCCGAACGTTCCATGCCATATTGCCGGATGATACGATGCAGGATCTGTCCATCGAAAGCGCCGATAGCTTTCTTGTCGATAGTACCGGATACCAACTGCCCGTCAATGATCTTCACATAGGCATCACGGTCACAAACCTCTTCTTTGCACTGAGGGCAGTTCTGGCAGGAACTCGCCCGGAAGACCATATTCAGGTCATCCGGCAGGATGAGACTGAATACCTGCTTGTTGCTCCAGAATGGCACGCCATTTTCCACCTTTCCCGGTTCAGGTAGGTGCACAATGTCAAGCGAACCGAGGAGGTAGAGTACGTCCCGTTTCGCGAACCAGCGCATCTCGTGGGTGAGCATGAAGATGCCAGAGACATGATCATGGATCCCTCCGATGATAGGCCCACCAAATCGTGGGGAAAGGATGTTCTCGTGCACTGCGAGCAGGATATGTGCCTCCGCCATCGCTTCTTCTGTCTGTGGGACATGGAGGTTCATCTCATCTCCGTCAAAATCCGCGTTGTAGGGGGGACACACCGCTGGATTAAGCCTGAAGGTCTTCCCCTGCATCACCTTCGTCTTGTGCGCCATGATGCTCATTCGGTGCAGGGAAGGCTGCCGGTTGAAGAGAACCACATCCCCGTCTCGGAGCTGTCTCTCCACAGTCCAGCTCGGTTCGATCATATCCACTACGGTTTGCAGGTTGGTATCTGACAGTCGCAGCCGGCGATTATCCGGGCGGATCACGTAATTGGCACCGCAAGGTCCATTCACATCTTTCCTGTCGGGGCCGTTTAGAATGAATTGGCGCACTTCAGCCATATTAAAAGGGGTCACGCGGACAGGAACCGTCATCTCATTTGCACAGGCCAGGGGAATTCCCACCTCCCGCACGCTGATGTTAGGATCGGGAGAGATTACGGTACGGGCAGAGAAGTTCACCCGCTTTCCCGAGAGAGATCCTCGGAAGCGGCCTTCTTTACCCTTCAAGCGCTGCGAGAGAGTTTTCAGAGGCCTCCCGCTGCGGTGCCGGGCGGGTGGACACCCTGCCACTTCGTTATCTAGGTAGGTAGTGACATGATACTGGAGGAGCTCCCACAGGTCTTCGATGATCAGCTGGGGCGCCCCGGCGTCCTGATTTTCCTTGAATCGCTGATTGATACGGATGATATCCACGAGCTTGTGGGTCAGGTCGTCTTCCGAACGCTGACCGTTCTCTAGGATGATGGACGGGCGCATGGTAACCGGTGGAACGGGAAGGACGGTCAGGATGGTCCACTCCGGCCGGGCCACCACCGGGTTGATACCGAGGGCACGGAGGTCCTCATCCGGGACCCTCTCTAAACGGGCACGGATGTCGGCTGGAGTGAGCTTGTGCTCCATCTTCCGGTTGCCTTCCATCCATACTTCGGAAAAGGTGGTAGGTTTTTCGAAATTGATCTTGTACTGCTGTTCGCCGCAGTGCGGGCAGATCTGCTCTTTTTTGATATCTTTTTCCGTGAGAACATCCTGTCCACTCTCTTCCTCGGTACTGAGTACCTTTTCGATCTCGGTGGGAGGGAGAAGAAGGCGGCTGCAGGCACGGCAGGTCACCCGGAGAAGTTTCCGAATCAGGCGGGTGTAGCCCACATGGATGACCGGTTTCGCGAGTTCAATATGGCCGAAATGGCCAGGGCAGTCAGCCGCTTTCTGATCACAGGTTTTACAGCGCAGACCGGGGTCAATTACCCCGAGGTTCAGATCCATCAGACCTTGGGGATAGGGAAATCCGTCCTCATCATAGGTATCGGCCCAGATGATCTTCCGAACACTCATCTTTCGGATCTCCTTGGGAGAGAAGAGGCCGAACTCAATCTTTCCTATTCGTTTGGGACTCGGCATATCACACCTCCTACACCATGTCCTCAAGTCGGAGGCGGGGAGAGATCCCCATACTCTTCATCTCATCGAGCAGTAGTTTGAAGGCGTAACTCATCTCTACCGGGTAGATCTCTGTCTCATTTCCGCAGGCAAGGCAGCGTGTCACGTTCCGCTTGCGGTCTAGGAATGCGATCATCCCACAATGAGCACATACATATTGGACTACTTTATCAGATTCGTCCAACAGACGTTCTTTCAGCGCGAGGGCAGCCCCATGTCCGATCATCACATCCCGCTCCATCTCGCCAAACCGGAGACCTCCCTCACGGGCACGCCCTTCAGTTGGCTGACGGGTCAGCACCTGGACCGGCCCTCGGGAACGCGCATGCATCTTGCTCGAGACCATGTGATAGAGCTTCTGGTAATAGATGACCCCCATATAGATGTCTGCCTGGAACTGCCGGCCCGTTATCCCATCATATAGGATCTCCCGACCGGTATGGGCAAACCCGAGACGCTTCAGCGACTCGCGAATGTCGCCCTCCCGTTCCCCGCTGAACGCCGTTCCATTAACCCGATGACCCTCCATGGCGCCCACCTTTCCACCAAGCATCTCTAGCATATGACCAATAGTCATCCGGCTTGGGATTGCATGGGGGTTGATGATCAGGTCCGGCATCATACCGTCCTGGGTGAAGGGCATATCTTCCTGAGGAGAGATGAGTCCAATCACACCTTTTTGGCCATGCCGGGAGGCGAATTTATCTCCCACTTCCGGGATACGAAGATCACGGGTGCGAACCTTTACCAAGCGGGAGCTATTCTCTCCTTCGGTGATGATCACAGTATCCACAATCCCGTGCTCGTTGCTTCGCATGGTGACAGAGGTATCGCGTCGTTTCTCTACTGCGATAAGCTCGCTGGTTGGTTCTTCCAGAAATCGGGGCGGGGAAGTCTTCCCTATCAACACGTCTTTTTCTACCACCACCGTTTCCGGATTGATAATTCCATCATCGTCAAGATGCTTGTAGAATTCTGCCCCATGGGCGCCGGCGACCTCTTCATCTGGTATCTCAATCTTGTCGATCTGTCCACCCGGGTACCTCCGCTCTTCTCCTTCATATGTCCTGAAGAAATGCGAGCGTCCCAAGCCGCGGTCGATCGAACCCTTGTTGAAAATGAGGGCATCCTCGATATTATACCCTTCATAACTTAGAATTGCAACAACAAAGTTCTGTCCTGCCGCCCGATCATCAGAGCCAATCGCTTCAGAGGTCTGGGTATGCACGAGAGGTTTCTGCACATAGTGAAGGAGATGGCCCCTGGTATCCGGGCGAAGTTTCATATTTGCAGCCGCAAAGCCCAGGGCCTGTTTAACCATCCCTGCTCCCATTGTGACGCGGGGGCTCGCGTTATGTTCGGGAAAGGGTACATGCGCCGCGGCGATGCCCAGCATCAAAGAGGGATCAATCTCCAGATGGGTATGCTCAGGCGTGATGTCCTCGGGCGACATGGCAATGAAGAGATCCTCCTCCTCCTCGGCATCGATGAATTCCACCATACCCCGGGCGACCAAGGAGTCAAAATCAAGCTCCCCCGTTATTAGACGTTCGATATCCTCATCCGTGATGAGCAGTTTTCCGTTCTCGAGAATGATCAGGGGGCGGCGAGCACGACCACGGTCGGTATTGATGATGATATCTCCGTTATACTCCTTATAAGATACATTGACCTCACCAGGGAGTTCTCTTCTCCGCCGCATTCCCCGCAGGGAAGAGACAAGCTGTTTTGCCCGGGAAGGTCTACTTTCTGAAACAGGAGTATTATCGATCAGACCGATGAATGCCCCATCCACAAAGACTCGTGATTTCTTCATTCTACCTCCCCCCGAAGGGGCTCGACTCCCAGGTTATACAGGATCCGTTTCATCTCCAATTCGTCATCCACACCCTTGCTGATCTCCACCATCTGGGCGAAGTTCTTTACCAGCCCACAGTTAGGGCCCTCGGGCGTCTCGCTGGGGCATATCCGTCCCCACTGAGTGGGGTGCAGGTCACGGGCCTCGAAATGGGGCTGGGACCGTGACAGAGGTGAGATCACCCTGCGCAGGTGGGAGAGAACGGACATGTGATCCACCCGGTCAAGCAGCTGGGAGACACCGGTTCTTCCGCCTACCCAGTTACCGGTTGCAAGCGGGTGGAGGAGACGCTCAGTGAGTACATCGGCACGCACTGCTGTCCCGATGGAGAGATCACGATGGCGCATGCTCGCCCGCTCGAGCTGGTATTTGATATCACGCGTGAGACGATTCAGAGAGATACGAAAGAGATCCTCCATCAGGTCTCCCGCGAGCTTCAACCGTTTATTCGCGTAATGATCCTTATCATCAATGCGCCGTTTGTTGAGGACGAGATCGAAACAGGCCTCGGCCATTCTACCTAGGAAGTGTGCTTTGGCAAGACGTACGCTCCGAACCGTCTCCTCATACTCGGGATCGCCCTCTTTTAGCCCCGGTGGCATTAAGTAATTGAGATGGGGTAGCAGGTAATTGTCAAGAACAAATTCTGCCCGTTTCCGCTGGTAATCCCTGGTCTGGTTAGGTGCAAGCTTTCTTCCCACATACATAATGCCAGCTTCTACCGAGTCACATTCAGCACTCTCTTCTAGGTTCTGCATCATAAAGGTGAGAACATCAACATCGGTGGAGACGGCGTTAACGATCTCCTCATCCGTAACTAGGCCAAGGGCTCGCATCAGGTCCACAAACCGGAGGTGTCCGGCAACTGAGGGGAAGGATACCTCCAACAGGTTCTTCTTGTTCCGTTCAACCACGATCAGGGCACGGTATCCACGGTACTGGGAGAAGACCTTAGCGACATAGATTCGTTCATTGTACCGTTCCGTAAACTCAGTCATGATCTTATTGGAGGCCAGATCTTCGAGGGTCATCAGGACCCGCTCAGTTCCATTAATGATGAAGTAGCCGCCAGGATCCAAAGGATCCTCCCCATGCTCGATCCTCTCCTCATCAGAAAGTCCATAGAGATTAC
>JAJRCP010000179.1 GCA_028678885.1 Methanomicrobiales archaeon | reverse complement strand
GTTGATCAGGTACCAATTCTCTATATACCTTGAGTACGACTCCCCCGTTGAGACGATTCTCTGATAAGGTATGCTCGCATTCATGGTTTTCGTGTAGCTGATGTTTATTATAATGAAATTTATCGCGATAGGGAAAATTAAACGAAATACCGTATTGATATATCATTTCGTAACAGGTATCGCAAAATTTTGATTTCAGCAATATCTCCTCAGTATTTTTCAGCATATCAGCGTACCCGTAAAACTTACTTTGATATTATAATATTTAACTTTATCTATTAATTTTTTTTATATTATATTGTAGATTATTGAATTTTAAACAAAAATTGAAACTTAAAATGGAATTTAAGTAAAAATTACCGCATCCCGAGGTATGCCCTCGATATCGTTTTTTACAATATAGGTAGATATGAGGACTCGAACCAATATTTCGGCAGCTCTGCCAACCCGAAAAATTGTAATGCTCGCCGTAAGATTGGGCGATAAGTCCCGATCAAGGTTTTGAGGCAGTTGGTATCCCGATCATGAATGATCACTACGTTAACCCATTGATTCAGAGATCGGGAATCAATTTTGGCGATTTCAGTTAGTACTACATAGATCCTGGATGATCTGCTAATATATTGCCCGGACTTCGGGCTGGAAGAGAGAATAGAGTGATTTCGACAAACAGCGGCTTATCTGCGGTGGTTCCGGGAAGGGATCTCCATCTGGGCTTACACTCCAAATCCGAAGTGATGGGCATCGGTTGCTTCCCTGTAGGATTCCTCCATATCCTTCTCCGGTGGTGTATAGGATTTGGGCACATATGCAAGAATCGTCCGAATCTCCTCTCGGATCGGTTCCGGTCGCTCCCTTACGAGTGCCTCTTGCTCCCAAACGGATACCTCATAAGCGTGCAATGCCCAGTGGCACCCGGTGCAAAGAATAAGGAGGAATCACTCCAGCTCTGCTGGAGAATACAGATCCTCCACTTCTTCTAGGAAAGAATGAACCTCCAGATCTTCCAGTGCTCCAGTGTATTCGCACACCTCACAGCTCACTCCGACGGCAAGCTTGATCCGCTTTGCCTTCACCGGATGTCGCAGGAGGAACCGAAGCGTGGTCATCAGAAGACCTTTCGTTGAATGGATGGGTGGGGGCAGAGAAAAATTTTTGGAAAGATCTCGACAAGATAATACCCCTCACCTCAGATAGAAGAAGTTATCCGCCGTGGCTCACGGCAATGGCAGGAGGACTTTCTATAGGCGGGTGGTCTCGGTGGTCGGGTGGTTTATAGGAGGAGCTTTGAATCTGGACATCCTTAGATATGATGGGGCCTCTAACCGCAGAACAAAGAGCCGCTGGAGGGATTCCTGTCCTGTGGTCAGAATCCACTTGATTCCAACCATTTGGCATAGCAATTCTCCAAAATTGTTTTCAATGTCAATGAAGAGGAAAAGAGAGCATGAGAAACAGATCAGGGAGGAGATTTTTTATCATCAGAAAAGCACACCGTAGATTATGTCTCCTCGACATCAGCCTCATCCCAGTTCAAACGATTCTCGGCGTCACGGATCAGGGACTGGTCAGGATAAAAATCGTCACAGGGAATTGAACCAGCACCATCCTGAGGATCATCCTCATCCCCGTCCCCAGCATGCCCAACCTATTAGACAGAGGAATTTTGGCCCCCGCGAGATGACGAAGACCGTCTGTTCAGATTGTGGAAAAGAATGTGAAGTTCCTTTCAAACCTGCGGAGGGAAGACCCGTCTATTGCCGGGAATGCCTCCCTAAGCACAGAACCCCCCGATTGTAAATTCTTCTTCTTTTTTGCATTTTGGAGATGTTCGAACAATAAGGGAAAGGTCACCATACCCCAGGCACCAGTCTGTATCTCACCTTCCCACAGTAGTCCCCGTATCCTGGCAAGTCCCTCAGCAGCATTTTCTCTTCGTTCAGGATCCGGAATACAAAAAATGCAGGGAGAACGAGGAAAGGAATGACTGCCCAGTAGGAACCAAGCGCCAGCGGTGTGAAGAGAAACATGATGATCATTCCCAGGTACATGGGATGGCGGACATACGCATAAGGCCCGGTCGCAATCACCTTCTGCTCCTTGTCAACCTCAATAATTCGGGAAGCGTAGCTATTCTCCCGCAAGGTGAAGAACGCAACCAAGTAGCCAAGAAACACGATCACATCCGCCGCAAGGCCAAGTGCCACCGGCACATCCGACCACTGGTAACGATAATCCAATCCGGGAATAAGAAAACCGATAAGGAAGATGATCACAGCGAGTAGTACAATTCGTTTCTGCTCGCCTTCCTTCTCACGCGTCTTCATCCGCCGCTCAAGAAGCCCCGTGTTATTTTTCAAGAAATATGGGACAGCAAAAATCAGTGGCACAAAAATGACACCCATATAGATCCACCCCTCTACGTACAGGAAAGAACCGGCCGGAAGTAACAGCAGAGCAGCAACTCCGATGATGCCTGCAATGAACCGGATGATGACCTTGTTACGAATCGGTGTGGATGGAGCGTCCATATAAATGGGGTTATTTCAACGATCATTAATATGCCGTTGCTGTTTTGACAGAGCAAGCAATGCAAGTATCAGATAAAGGTTAAAAAACGGGCAGTTTATTGGGTTTTACCCTGATCTTCAACAGGAATGTATCCTCCCCCTACAGTAGTCAATGGTTAAACAAAATAATGGAATTGAAATTTTGCTGATTGTTATTTTCTCTCCATGAAGACGTTCGTTGTCTTATGACCTATTATTCTCCATTCATCGAATAGATACGCGTATATGGTGTACCGCCCTGTTTCCTTGGGAGTGAACTCCGCGGTGTAACGGGCTTCCTCTCCCACGGAAAGTTCCTTTATACTTATTTCTGCCTGTTTTTCGTTCTTTCCTGAGGGGGGCTCCACCCAGAACTCCAGTTTCAATCCCGTACTTTTTTGCAAGCCC
>JAJRCP010000178.1 GCA_028678885.1 Methanomicrobiales archaeon | reverse complement strand
CCTTCTCCACCACGAATACTAGATCTCCCACATTCATATGAGGAATCATACTTTCTGATTCAACAGTGACCACCGCAGGCCAGGTACCGGAAATCAGATACAATGTGAGAGCAATTCCACCCACCACCACAAGCACCCAGATTAGATCGCGCAGGAGAGAAATAAGGGGATCCTTGCTGGCTCTGAATCGATGCAATGCTTCTTGTATCGATGCGGGATTCATTCAAGTCTTTCAGTTATTTCTTCCTATCAGTTGATATATCTCTCCACGATAGGATTGGGACGTGCTAGAAATTCTTCGTAAGCGATTCGTGGAGGGAGGATTTCTTTTCCACCTGTCAGTAGACGTGTCACTGTGGACTTTACGTGCTACACAAATGAATTATTCCAGAGTCATCGACAGGAAATTGATAAAACCCTGGGTACCCATATATTCATAATGCTCGGGGAACAGGATATCGTTCATCGGTTTCTCACGACTGGAAGGCAGGTGCATCCCGACGTAGTGAGTTACCTTAAAGATAGGAATGATTCCGCCCTGATCGACCAGATTCTAACCCAGCTGCCGAACGATGCTCTGGTAGTTTCCTCCTGCCATGTACCAGGCATGAAGGGGGAGAGAGATGGGACACGATTTCTTCCGGAACCGCATCTCGAGATTCTTAGGGGTGCTGATGGCATGTCCACTCCAAGCGGCAATTTTGCAGATTTCCTCCATTATTTCCGAGATCGTTTCACCCGGCTTGGTGAAATGATCCGGGTACGGGCTCCTGGGATTCCCATCCAAGCACTCAGTCGAAACACGATGTACCGGCAACAACAGGAATGTACTATCATCGGGATGGTATCGGATATCCGTACCACTACAAACGGCCACCGTCTTGCCGAAGTAGAGGACGCCACCGGGCAGATACCAGTTCTCTTCAATAAGGATCGCCCAGCGTTCACCGAAGCTGAACGGATTGTTCCCGATGAGGTGATTGGCGTACATGGAAAACTCTCGAATGACGGAAAGCTCTTCTTTGCAGACTCCCTGATCCGACCGGATATCCCCATCACTCATGCTCCATTCCACAGTGACCATCCTGGGAAAGCTATCTTTATCTCGGATACGCATGTGGGGAGCAATACCTTCATGAACAAGGAATGGAATAAATTCGTATCCTGGGTAGAGGGAAGTGATGCACAATACCTTCTAATCGCCGGGGATCTCGTTGATGGGATCGGGGTATATCCTAACCAGGATTCCGAGCTAGTCATCCGTGATATTTATGAGCAGTATGCAACCTTGGGAGAGATGCTCTCCACTCTTCCGCATCATATCATCATCGTTCTTTCCCCGGGAAATCACGACATTGTTCGAGGGGTAGAACCGCAGCCACCCATCCCGGAGAATTTTCGGAAAGGTTTTCCCTCAAATTGTGTCTGGGTGGAAAACCCCTGTCTTCTTTCCCTGCAGGGAGTACGCGTGCTCATGTATCACGGACGATCTATTGATGATATGATCGGACTCATTCCCGATGCCTCGTACGCCCATCCTCAGCAGATGATGGAAGAGATGCTTCGGAGAAGACACCTGGCGCTGACGTATGGGAAGCGTGTCCCGCTGGCGGCGGAAAAGACCGACAGGCTAATCATTGACCCTGTTCCCGAGATACTTCATACCGGTCACATTCATACCTCAGGTATAACCACCTACCGGGGAGTGCTCGGGATTAATGCAGGCGCCTGGCAGTCGCAGACCGTGTTCCAGAAACAGATGAATATTAACCCAACACCGGGTCGGGCAGTGGTGCTGGATCTCCAGTCCCTTCAGCCGGAGGTCCTCGATTTTACCATCAGTCCCTGATGGTTTTTGTTCTCAATTGATTCAACACTATTAATAATGATAATAACACACACCATAAAAGAATAAAAAGGAGGTTTGTATTGATGGATTTGTTCATCCTAGCACCAATATGCGCTCTGATCGGGCTTGTCTTTGCTGCGTATTCATTTTGGGTAATGAAAAAAGAAGATCCGGGTTCAGAGCTCATGGAAAAGATTGCTGGCTTAATCCGGCTTGGGGCAATGGTGTACCTGAAGAGGCAATATACCGCGGTCGGTATCTTTGTCATTGCCATGACGGTGGTCCTTGCTGTCGTAATCAATCCTCTCACCGCTGCCTGTTATATCGTTGGTGCAACTCTTTCTGCCCTTTCTGGCGTCATTGGAATGCGATCAGCCACCTACGCTAATGTGCGCACGACCAATGCCGCACGAAAGGGCATGGCAGAAGCGTTCCGTGTCTCTTTCGCGAGTGGTACCGTCATGGGTCTGACCGTGGTTGGTCTCGGACTCCTCGGCCTCTCCACGATGTTCTTTGCTGTTGGGACTTTTTCTGCACTCGGCCTTCCGGAAGTAGTAAATATTGTTTCAGGATTTTCCCTGGGAGCGTCATCGATTGCGCTCTTTGCCAGGGTCGGTGGAGGTATCTTCACCAAGGCTGCAGATGTTGGTTCAGACCTTGTCGGAAAGGTAGAGGCAGGAATTCCTGAAGATGATCCAAGAAATCCCGCGGTTATTGCTGATAATGTGGGTGATAATGTGGGGGATATTGCAGGAATGGGTGCGGATCTGTATGAGTCATATGTTGGCTCGGTCATCGCCACCATGGGTGTCGGTGTTGCTGCTATTGCTGCCACCCAGTTCCCGGGAGCCAGTACCATGAATCTTGTCCTGCTCCCAATCCTTATTGCCGCTGTGGGAATCGTTGCTTCAGTTATCGGTTCCTTTTTCGTCCGTTCCTCTAAAAATGAATCCAGTGCCATTCACAAAGCATTCAACATTGGGACCGGTACAAGCTTGATTATCACCGTCCTAGCAACCCTGTGGCTTGTTGTCAATATGCTTGGGTGGCAATATTTAGGAGTGTTCTGGGCAACTATTGCTGGACTTCTTGCTGGATACCTTATTGGTCTTGTTACGGAGTTCTATACATCATATGACCGGTCTCCCACTCAGCGAATTGTGAAAGCTACAGAGACTGGGGCGGCAACCGACATCATCACCGGTCTTGCAGTAGGCTTAGAAAGTACCGCAATACCGGTCCTGATTGTAGTTGCGGCGATCCTCATTTCAGCCAATCAGGCAGGGTTGTATGGGGTAGCTATCGCTGGGGTAGGGATGCTTGCGACACTTGGAATTACCTTATCTGTCGATGCTTATGGGCCGGTCGCAGACAATGCAGGTGGGATCGCGGAAATGTCCCACCAAGAAAAGGGAGTACGTGCCATCACCGATACATTGGATGCAGTTGGGAATACCACTGCTGCTATCGGCAAGGGTTTTGCTATTGGAGGTGCTGCACTTACTGCATTGGGGCTTGTGGTTGCTTATACCCAGCAAGTACATTTAACTGTTGTTGATCTCCTCAATCCGATAGTCTTTGGAGGGATACTGATCGGGGCAATGCTTCCCTTCCTGTTTTGTTCCTTTGCCATGACGGCGGTAGGTAAAGCAGCAGGTGATATCGTTCAGGAAGTACGCCGTCAGTTCCGAGAGATCAAGGGTCTCATGGAGGGCACAGCTGAACCGGATTATGCGGCGTGCATCACTATTTCCACAAATGCTGCTCTCAAGCAAATGATTGTTCCGGGGCTTATGGCTATTGCCGCACCGCTCCTTATTGGTAAATTACTTGGCATTGCTGCCCTGGCCGGTTTTCTCGTTGGTTCCATTGCGAGTGGCTTCATTGTCGCTGTCATGATGGCAAATGCCGGGGGTGCATGGGATAATACTAAAAAGTTCATCGAACAAGGCCACCTTGGTGGAAAGGGATCCCCAGCTCACAAAGCAGCGGTGACTGGTGATACAGTAGGAGATCCATTCAAAGATACAGCGGGGCCATCTCTGAACATTCTCATTAAACTCATGGCAATTGTTGCCTGGGTCTTTGCTCCACTCTTCATCTAAATTTTTCTTAGACTCGTAGCCGCTACAATGTAACAGCAATTACATAATCAAGGTGAACATACACATTTTTTGATGACGAGGTTTGAGCATCTGAAGATGATTGCCCATGACATGGGGATCATCTCTGAATTGCTGGGTGCTGTCACGTTGACCCCCCGATTGTGCTCGTGATATTTAGGGAATGGGATATGCTCATCCCTATGCTCTCAGTCCCGTCAACATTTGTTATTCTAGGATTTCTCATTACCCGTGTTCCTCGATCGGAACACATCCCACATCTCAGCATTGCGCTCGTCGCTGCAGCGGTCACCTGGATGACTGTTGCCATCATCGGTGCTTTTCCCTTTGTTCTTGGGATGCATATGTCCTGGACGGACAGCGTATTTGAAGCAATGTCCGGATGGACAGGTACAGGCTTTACGGTGATGCCCTCGCTTGATACCACACCCCATGTGATTATCTTCTGGCGTTCCTTCATTCAGTGGATCGGCGGAATTGGGGTCATAGCGTTCGGTGTCGCTCTCCTGAGCCGTTCAGGTCTCATCCCTACCCGTCTCTTCAGAGCTGAAGGAAGACCGGATGCACTCATGCCAAGTGTTGCTTCTACTGGGAGGAGGATTTGGGGGATGTATCTTTTTCTCACCGTTTTATTCATTATTTTAGTCTCTCTTGCAGGTGCGCCTCTCTGGGATACCGTGAATCTCGTTATGGTCTCTATCGCTACTGGCGGATTCGCTCCACATGATGCGGGAATGTTCTATTACAATAATGCGATGATGGAGGGTCTTCTTCTCGCTCCGATGCTTGCCGGTATTTTTCCCTTTAAGGTATATTTCGTCCTGTTTCAGGGTAATGTGAGAGAAATGGTCAAGAATAGGGCAGTCAGGGCAATCTTTATTCTTGCTTTTATCTCCTCAACCATTGTCTCTCTCTATCTCCACTTTTTCAACAACTTTCCTCTCACCACCGCAGTACGACAGGGATTTTTCAACACCATCTCCGGTTTTGCCACCTGCGGCCTCCAGAACGGTAACCCCCATCTCTGGGTGGCTCCCCCCATTATCATGATTACTGTAATGATGATAATCGGCGGAGCGGCAGGGAGTACTGCAGGGGGAATCAAGGTTAACCGCCTCATTATTGGCTATAATGGTCTTATTTGGGGATTCAAACAATATTTTGTGCGATCAAATGTCATTGTGCCATTTAAACATGAGGGACGGAATATTCCCAAAAAAATTACCGAGCTCGAACTCTCCAAAGATATGCTGATCATTGCACTCTGGATGCGCACGCTCTCTCTTACCACAATACTCGTACTAACAGTTACCACTGTGACATCAGATGGATTCGGAGCGCACGAAATTCTTTTTGAACTAGCGTCCGCGATGAGCAATGTTGGGCTTGGACTCGGTATTCTTACTCCCACAAGCCCGATGGTACTCAAGTGGATCTATACGTTTCTCATGTGGATAGGGAGACTGGAGATTATCCCAGTTCTGATCCTGTTTATGGGATTGTTTAAGGGATTCGAATCAGAAGTGGCAAAATAAATGAACTTAAAGTATTGTTAGGGATTAGATCGCGGCTATTCGCGATTATAATTTGGCAGGTAGGAATTTAATAAGGGAAATTGTAATCACATTTCACCTAATGAGCACGGGGGGGATGATTGTCTT
>JAJRCP010000177.1 GCA_028678885.1 Methanomicrobiales archaeon | reverse complement strand
CCCCTCTTCGCTTCCATCCCCTTGTCGACCTGGGCTATCGTGTATACAGGTATCCTTATTGGTTCCCTTGCCCCGGATGCTGACGCTCCGGATGCTGCCATCTTTCACCTCTATGGTATACCGCGGGGATTACGAACCCTGCTCGCCCTGTTCGGGTATCTTCTCCGGTACCTTGTCTATCTCCCCCTCTCCTCGTTCTTCTGGATTGCTCTCGGTAGGAACTATCGCCACGAGCACCGCGGGCTCCTGCACACCCCTCTGGGGATTACGCTTGCCTCCCTAATTCTCGTTTTCTATGCCGGAATTCCCTCCCTCGTTTTCTTTCACTCGTTTGTGCTGGAAATACTCTTATGGGGGGGATGCTTCTGGGGTGGGTGTCTCTTACATCTCGTGCAGGATTCCTGTACCCTAGCAGGTATCGCGTGGAGCTTTCCCCTAAGTGTCCGACGACTGCGCGGAGGGCTACGGACGGGAGATATGCATGATCCACGGCCTCTTCTTTTTGTATCCATCCTTGGAGGATGTCTCCTCCTCCTTATTCTCCTCCCGGCACATCTGCTCTTTCCGCCCTGGTTGCTAGCGCTGTTTCTCATTATTTGTGTATGGCTGCTCTTCCTCTTCCTCTCCCGTCTTGAGTACAGACCATCCTAACGTATACTATCTTCCAATGCCAATGGATATTTATGCACCATCTTGCCTGCATCTCCTGCAAGGCCACATTTGACCACCGGGAGATCCTCTACCAGTGCCCCGTGTGTGGCCATCCCCTCGCGGTAGAGTATGATCTGGACTGCTTGGTGGTGGACCCGAAGGTCTGGAAGGAGCGACCGCTCTCGGTGTGGAGATACCGGGAACTGCTCCCTGTCCAAGGTTCTCCGGTTACTCTTCAAGAAGGTGGAACTCCTCTCTATCACCTGAAAAAACTAGGAGAAGAGATGGGACTGAGAGAGCTCTATGCAAAACACGAAGGTATGAACCCCTCAGGCTCCTTCAAGGATCGCGGAATGACCGTAGGGGTGAGTATGGCCCTCGAGCTGGGAAAGAAAACGGTCGCCTGTGCGAGCACGGGCAATACATCAGCGAGCCTGGCCATCTATGCAGCAAAGGCGGGGATCCATGCGGTGGTCCTCCTCCCGGCAGGGAAAGTCGCTCTGGGAAAGGTCGCTCAGGCCCTCATCCACGGCGCCGAAGCGATCAGCATCCGGGGCAACTTCGATCAGGCACTGGAGATGGTACATGAACTCTGTCGCTCTCATGGGCTCTACCTTTTGAACTCCATCAATCCCTATCGGCTGGAAGGGCAGAAGACCATCGGGTTTGAAATCCTCGATCAGCTGGGATACACACCCGACCGGATCGTGCTTCCGGTAGGGAATGCAGGAAATATCTCCGCGGTTTACAAAGGTCTAAAAGAGTTCTTGTCGCTGGGTCTGATCGAGTCGTATCCCATGATGACTGGGATTCAGGCAGCTGGTTCACGTCCGGTTGTGGACGCGATTGAGCGAAATCTCCCCGAAGTAATTCCCGAACCCCATCCCGAAACTGTCGCAACCGCGATTCGCATCGGCACACCTGTGAATGCAGAAAAAGCACTTGCAGCCATCAGGCAGACAGGGGGCACCGCGGAAGCAGTGACCGATGCAGAGATCCTGGCCATGCAAAAGGATCTCGCCCGAAAGGAAGGGATCGGAGTGGAACCTGCATCGGCGGCCTCGGTGGCGGGAGTAAAGAAACTGTTGGAGTACGGAAAGATCGAGCGGAATGAACGAATTGTATGCGTGGTGACCGGTCACCTGCTCAAAGACCCGGAGACGGTGGTACGACAGTGCAGTCCTCCTCTCGAGATCGATGCGGACTTGTCCTCCTTGCTCTCTGCCTTGCACTTGTAAGCTGCGCATTTCCCGCGGGAGCACTGCAGGCCGACTATTGGGTGGCAGAGAATGCCTCTACATACCATGCGGTCTTCATGTTGGAGAATGTGACGACATATGCCTGGTGGGATCTCGGGCTCCTGGGGGAACGGATCCCCCTTCTAGTAGGAAACATCACTCTCCTGAACAGGGATGGATCCTGTAGGCCCTGCCCGTACAACCGGACTAATGTCAATGAGATCACTTTTGAAAAGGGCGATTATTTCCTCTCTTTTGATGGAGAGATACATAATAACCAGCTCTTGGCGGAATTCGAGACCTCCTCCGCGGTGAGCGTCCACCTTCCCGAAGGTCTGGATATTCGGAACCCTCTTCTGGGCGCTATCAGTGCCGGTGGTTCGGTGAGCGAGGAGGGAACGGGCGTGGTGATCCGGTGGAACGCGACTCAGGCGATCGATTGCCGGTTCTATGACCCCTTCCGGGAAATCTTGCTCACAAGCTTTCTTACTTTCTGGGGAGTCATCGCCGTTATCCTTCTCTTTCCCTTCTTGATGATGAGCCGTAAGAAGGAGTAAAAAAGATACACCAATTTTTAATTCATGCCTGTAACCTGCGATCATTGGGGCTCTCGCCCAAGTACCCATTCCTAATCGATAGGGGATCGAAAAAAGTGGCTCGCAGGGCTATCCCGCAGCCAGATAAGAGAATTATTTCTTCTGCAGCTTTATATCAAGCCCATACTTTTCTGCATTTTTATCTGCCATTGCCTGGATCTTTGCGATCTCTGTATCTTGGCGGGCCGGTTTGAACAGGTGACGGAATCTTTTCTGAAGAACCAGATATTCCTCCACAGGTTTTCGTACCACCTTTTTTACCCGGGTGATAGCGCCGTCCAGCATCTCATAATTCACCCAGAGTCCGGTCTCCACTGCAAGCTTTCCCACTTTCATGGTCTGGTCGCTCTCAAACCCCCAACCTGTTGCACAGGGGGAGTGTACCTGGACATAGCAGGGTCCTTTCGTGGCCACGGCCTTCTCGATCTTCTTCATCATGTCCATTGGATAAGCGATCGAGGCAGTGGCCACATAGGGCGACCCATGGGCAGCAAGGATCGCAGGCATATCTTTTTTTGGCCTTGGGTTTCCGAATGAGTATTTACCGGGAGGGCTTGTGGTCGTGCTGGCATCGTAGGGTGTCGCTCCCGATCGCTGGATGCCGGTGTTCATGTAGGCTTCGTTATCATAGCAGACATACGTAAGGTCATGACCTCTCTCGAATGCACCGCTGATGCAGAGCACCCCTATATCAAAGGTCGCCCCGTCTCCACCGATGATCACCACCTTCTCCGATCTTCCCTGCCGTTTCAATGATGCCTCAACACCTGAGGCAACTGCGGCTGCGTTCTCAAACAGAGAATGGATCCAGGGGACCTTCCATGCGGTCTCCGGGTAGGGGGTGGAAAAGACCTCCAGACACCCAGTGGGTGAGACGATGATAACGTTCGTTCCTACTGCCTTTAGCATCAGCCGTGCAGCAATGGCCGGTCCGCACCCGGCACAGGCACGGTGGCCGCATTCAAGGAGTTCGATATCCCGTTCGACCATCTACAGCACCTCCCTTCGCAGGCCATAGAACATGTTCCCCTCACCCCTCTCCGCGAGATCCGTGATTGTTGCCACATCTTTTTTCCGGATATCCCTTCCTCCGAGGCCCACGATGTAATCATACACCGCGATGCCGGTTCCGTACAGGGCATCCTTCACTTCAAGGCCGGTTGCTCCCCGCGAACCTAGGGAGATATTCTTGTCCAGCACCGCGACCGTGCTCACCCCCTCCAGTTCCTTTCTCACTTCCTCAGTGGGGAACGGACGGTAGGTGCGGATCTTGAGTAGGCCTACCTTCTTTCCCTGCTCCCGCATCTCATCGATGGAATCCTTGATAGTTCCGCAAACTGATCCCATCGCTACCAATGCACTATCAGCATCCTCCAAACGGTATGCTTCCACCAAGGATCCATAATCCCGCCCGAATTGTTCGCCGAATTCCTTTCCGGCCTTTTTTATCATTTCCTTTGCCCGATGCATTGCCTGATCAATCTCGTACCGGAATTCCATGTAGTATTCCGGAGTTGCATACATCCCGAAAGAGAGCGGATTCTCTGCATCCAGTTTCTGGTAGGGGATAAAGGGGGGCAGGTATGCATCCACTTCGTCCTGGGTGGGCATATCCACGGGTTCATACGTATGGGTGAGGATGAACCCATCAAAACAGACGAATGCAGGAAGGAGAATACGATGATCCTCCATCACCTTATAGGCAATGAAATGGAGATCCATCGCCTCCTGGTTATCCTCTGCATAGAGCTGCAGCCAACCTGAGTCCCGGAGAGAGATTGAGTCCTGGTGATCGTTCCAGATGGAGAGTGGGGCAGAAAGGGATCGGTTTGCGATGGTCATGAGAATAGGGAGGCGCATTCCTGCAACATTGAAGCATACCTCAAACATAAGCGCAAGACCT
>JAJRCP010000176.1 GCA_028678885.1 Methanomicrobiales archaeon | reverse complement strand
GGAGACCATTGAGGAAGCTCATATCACACGGCTCAGCTCACGTCGGTATGTGACTCTGGAGTCGATCAGCTCCTATCTGGGAGCTACGTTTTAGGCGGTGATGAAGTGGTAAAGATTGTTAACACCAGCGGAAAGAGGAAAAAAGCCATCGCGAGAGCAACCTTTTGCGAGGGACACGGCATCATCCGTATCAACTCGGTTCCTCTGGTCACCTACGGGACAGAACTGATACGGATGAAGATCTCAGAACCCATCTTTCTTGTGCCCCAAGCACTGGATGGAGTCAATGCAACCATCCGCGTCCAGGGGGGCGGGAGCATGGGTCAGATGGAGGCAATCCGTACGGCCCTTGCTCGAGGGATCCTGAAGTGGCATAATGATCCAAGGATCAAGGATCTCTACCTCGCTTATGATCGAACACTTCTGGTGAACGATTCCCGACAGAAAGAGGCCAAAAAACCTCACGGACGGGGAGCGCGCGGAAAGTTCCAAAAGTCTTATCGATAGGATATTACATGTATAAGAGGCTGAGTGTATGATACCAGTGCGGTGTTTTACCTGCGGCAAGGTCATCTCCATTGCATGGGAGGATTTCAAACACCGGCGTGATGCGGGCGAGGACCCGTCAAAGATCCTCGATGATCTCGGTCTGCACCGATATTGCTGCAGAAGAATGCTCTTGACACACAAGGAGATTGTGGATGACCTCAATCCATATCAATGAGGGGTCGTGGGGTAGCCTGGACTATCCTATGGCGTTCGGGATGCCGTGACCTGAGTTCGAATCTCAGCGACCCCATTTTAAGAGGAAAGGCAAGCTGTTGAGGATGAATGATGGAATCGTATACCCGATACGAACGAGCAAGAATCATCGGTGCACGCGCCCTTCAAATCTCCATGGGAGCACCCCTGCTCGTCCGAACGGAAAAAATCGATCCTCTGGAAATCGCGATTGAAGAGTTCAATCAGAACGTAATCCCGATCACCGTAAAGAGGAACGTAGGAATGAAATGACGAATATTGAGCAGATCAGGTTGCGGGAGATCTTGGATAGCCGTGGGAATTCCACAGTTGAAGCCGAGATCTGGACACTAACGGGCTGGGGAAGGGCAGCGGCCCCGAGCGGAGCAAGCACCGGGACCTATGAAGCGAAGGTCCGTCCGGTGCCAGAGGCGATCCGGGAAGCAGAGGAGAAGCTGATACCAGCCCTTGTTGGAGAGGATGCCAGAGATCAGATAGGGTTTGACAGCCTGCTGCGGGAGATCGACAGTACCCCCGATTTCAGCAAGATTGGGGCGAACGTGGCAGTTGCTCTCTCCATGGCCTGTGCCCGGGCTGCGGCTGCAACCCTGAATATGGAGCTCTTCCGGTACCTGGGGGGAGTCTTCACTGGAGCCACCCCCCTTCCACTCGGGAATGTGATCGGCGGAGGTGCACATGCGGTCAATGCAACTGAGATTCAAGAATTTTTGGTCGTTCCAACCGGTGCAGCAGACGCCGAAGAGGCGGTTTTTGCCAATGCGGCGGTACACCGGAAGGTTCGCGAACTCCTGTCTGCGCAGGGGCTGATGAGCGGAAAGGGGGATGAAGGGGCTTGGGCTCCCCAGATCAGTGATGCACAGGCATTTGACCTACTCTCTCAGGCAGTGGAAGCGGTATCCGACATCCTAATGCTGAACATCAATATCGGGGTGGATGTTGCGGCAAGCCAGCTCTTCAACGGCGAAGCATATGGCTATCGCGAGAAAAGCCGGTCCACCGAGGAACAGATTACCTACATAGCGGAGGTCGTGGACACGTACGGCCTCGTTTATGTGGAGGATCCCCTGCATGAAGAGGATTTCGAAGGATTTGCCGAATTGACCCGGCAGATCGGCGATCGCTGCTTAGTGTGCGGGGATGATCTTTTTGTAACCCAGGTGGAACGGATCATCCGTGGCATTGAAACAGGAGCCGCGAACTGCGTACTGATCAAGCCCAATCAGATAGGAACGCTCACCGATACCTATGAAGCGGTGAGAGTTGCACAGACCCATGGTCTGGACACGGTAATGAGTCATCGGTCCGGGGAAACCACTGATGATACCATTGCACACCTGGCGACAGCGTTCGGTTGCATATTTCTGAAGACCGGCGTGGTGGGGGGAGAGAGAACTGCAAAATTGAACGAATTGATACGAATCGAAGAGGCGATGCAATGACAGCAAATGAGATGGAAATAGTACTCAAAGAACCGCTTGTGCCGGTGGAGGAGTACCTTGCTGCCGGTGTCCACATCGGGACCCAGCAGAAGAGCAAGGATATGAAAGAGTTCATCTACCGCGTGAGAGGAGACGGACTATACATTCTGGATATCCGTGAGACGGATGCCCGGATCAAGACGGCAGCAAAATTCCTTTCACAGTATGACCCCACAGGAGTATTGGTGGTTACCTCTCGGCAGTATGGGCAGTTTCCGGCGAAAAAATTCGCCGAAACTATTGGGGGAATGGCAAAAATCGGCCGTTTTATTCCCGGCACACTGACCAATCCAAATCTGGCTTCGTATATCGAACCGGAAGTGCTGATCGTTACCGATCCCATTGGTGATACCCAGGCGGTCACAGAAGCAGTTCAGAGCGGTATTCCCGTAGTTGCCCTCTGCGATACCAATAACATGACCACCAATATCGATCTGGTCATCCCCACGAACAACAAAGGTCGAAAAGCACTCTCCATGATCTATTTCCTCCTTACCAAAGATACCTTACGCTTGCGGGGAATTGCTACCTCCCTGACCCTCGAGGACTTCGAGACGGAACTCTGATAAAACTACTGAGGTGACTGGCGATGAAGAGTAGGCCCAGTAGCGTGGCGGGGATGTTCTACCCTAGGGACCCTGATCACTTAGAACAAGTATTGGAGAAGTACTATCGGAACAAGTCCACCGGTTTCGATGCGAAGGGAATTGTAGCGCCCCATGCAGGATATGTATACTCCGGTGAAGTTGCGGCGACTGCGTATGCTGCCATACCCGAGAGTTTTGCCGGTACTTTCGTTATTATCGGCCCGAGCCACCGGGGTTACCTCACTTGTACCTCTGCCATTCCCTGGGAAACTCCGCTAGGGCTGGTGGATGTGGACAAGGAATTTGTGAAAGCCCTTGATATTCATATCGACGAAGAGTCACATCGGACCGAGCATTCCATCGAAGTCCAACTCCCTTTCATCAAATACCGGTTTCCGAGGGCACAGATCGTCCCCCTCATGATGGGGGAGCAGTCCTCGATGAGTGCAAGAAATCTTGCTGGACAGATTCTGTCCGCCTGTGCTGCGATTTCAAGAGATGTCCGTCTCGTTGCCTCAAGTGATTTTTCCCACTATATCCCCCATGAGATAGCGAAAAAACAGGATCTTTTCGCGATTGAGGCACTACAGACGCTCGATGTGGATGAATTCTACCGTCGTATCGAAGCAGAAGGTGTGAGTGCCTGTGGGTACGGCCCCATTTCGAGTGTCGCCCTTGCAGCAAAAGCAAAGGGCGCAAGAGAAGGCAGACTCCTTGAGTACCGCACCAGCGGTGAAATAACGGGTGAATTTGATCAGGTCGTGGGGTACGGAGCCATTGCGGTGATATAAGTGGCCACCTGGAGCGCGCCGGGAAAGGTCTTCCTGTTTGGTGAGCATGCAGTTATCTACGGAAAGCCGGGAGTGGCGATGGCCATTCGCCCCCGTGTGTACGTGACCGTCCGTAAAGCAAAGCGCACAACGGATATGAAATCCCCATACCTAGAGGAATGCTTCCGCCAGATGGGGGTCCAGGGAACCCTCTATATCCGATCGCTTCTTCCCAGCGCATCGGGCCTCGGTTCGTCGGCGGCGGTCACGGTAGCGACGCTCTGCGCCATCAATGACGAATTCGCACTTGGACACAACCGTGAGGAGGTCTCCCAAATCGCTTACGAGATCGAGAGGAAAGTTCAGAAGGGCCGGGCAAGCCCTACAGATACCTTCGTTTCATCTTTTGGGGGACTCGTACTCATCAGTTCCAAGGCAAAACGCCGCCTCCCTCCCCAAAACTTCCCCCTAGTGATCGGCAATTCAGGGGCCTCACACAATACCTCACGCATGGTGGACATGGTCGCCTCGTTCCGAAAGAATAATCCGGAAATTGCCCTCCCTATTCTTGACGCGATAGAGGGGACCACTAGGAAAGCGCTCCATAGCTTGAATGATCTGAAATCACTGGGGCACCTGATGGACCTAAACCACTCACTCCTAGAAGCATTGGGGGTGGGGCACCCGATTCTTACCCGGCTCGTGCTCTCCGCCCGCGAAGCGGGCGCTTATGGTGCGAAGCTCACTGGTGCGGGAGGGGGCGGATGCATGGTCGCCCTCTGCCCCAGCCGGTTGCGAAACCGGGTTGCAGGAGCGATCAAGGCATGTGATGCGAGCCCCCTCATTACAACTATCGATACAGAAGGGGCACGAAAGGAGAAAAATGTCTGAAGGAACTATCCTGAAACTGGGCGGAAGCATTCTTACGAATAAATCCGGAGACTGCACGATCAACCATCACCAGCTTCTTCAGATCGCCGGGGATATCGATCGTGGGAATGCGCGTTTTCTTCTCCTCGTTCACGGTGCAGGATCTTGCGGTCATCCTCAGGCAAAGAAATACCATCTAGACGTAGGCCTTTCCGCGATGAACATTCAAGGAGTGTACGAGACCCATGCCGCAGTTCAGATCCTGAACACTGCCGTAGTGAACGCCCTGCGCACCCGAGGGGTCGAGGCTGTAGGTATCTCACCCCTTGCTTGTGCAGTTGCAAGGGATGGGAGACTTATCGCCCTGGAATCTCGGCCGCTAAGTCGGATGTTGGAAAAGGGGATTGTCCCGGTTCTCCACGGGGACGTGGTAATGGATGAGAGGAGGGGTGCTAGTATCATCTCCGGGGATCAGCTGGTCACCCGGCTCGCGATTGACCTTTCGATGAACCGGGTTGGGCTTGCCACGGATGTCGCGGGGGTGCTCCATAAGGGGCAGGTGATTCCCCACATATACCCAGAAGAGGTGTACTCCCTTGATCTAAGGGAGTCTCCCCATGCAGATGTGACGGGGGGGATGAGGGGAAAGATCCAGGAACTTGTAGCGCTTGCAGAACAGGGAATCGAGTCCCACGTCTTCCACGTCACCCGCATCCGGAACTTCCTTGAGGGATCTGCCCATGGAGGTACCATTGTGGGAGGGGAGGGGGCATGAACCCAACGTCATCGCGCAAGCTGGACCACCTACGTATCTGTATGGAGAATGAGGTGGAGTGCGGCCGCACTGGCTTTGAGGACGTTCACCTGATGCACAATGCCCTTCCCGAATGCGACCTGGACCGTATCGATCTTACTGCCCCGTTCCTTGACTTCCGGCTCCGGTCGCCCCTGTTCATTGCAGGAATGACCGGGGGGCACCCGGAAACGGTGGAGATCAACCGCAGACTCGCCACCGCGGCAGAACGTTTCGGGATCGGCATGGGGGTGGGATCGCAGCGGGCTGCGCTGGAGAATAGCGCTCTCGCGGAGAGTTTTACTATTGTGAGAGATACCGCCCCCCACGCATTCCTCTGTGCCAACCTGGGAATCGCGCAGCTGCATGATCATGGTGTGGAATGGGCGGAAAAGGCGGTAGAGATGATCGAGGCGCAGGCTCTCGTGATCCACCTGAATTTCTTGCAGGAAGCCATTCAACCGGAAGGTGACCACCATGCAGAGGGGTGTCTGGACGCGCTCCAGAAACTCTGCAATAATTTCCCAGTTCCAGTCATCGTAAAAGAGACCGGTGCCGGAATCTCAGAAGAGGTGGCCCGACGACTGCTTGGTGCCGGGGTCAGGGCAATCGATATCAGCGGAAGCGGTGGAACATCCTGGGCCGTAGTAGAAGTAATCCGCACGAAATACACCCGGACTGCAGAGGTAGGCAGACACTTCATGGACTGGGGGATACCCACAATTGTCAGCCTCATGGAAGTAGCACGAACCGGTGCACCGGTTATCGCCACCGGGGGTCTGAGGACCGGAATACACCTGGCAAAAAGCCTAGCACTCGGGGCACACCTGGGGGGTATGGCACTACCCCTATTCAGGGCTGGGATGAAGGGTGAAAAAATTCTCACTAACACTATTGAAGAAATACATCAGCAATTGCGTATAGTGATGTTTCTGACGGGATCGCGGACGATAGCCGATCTCCAATCGGTTCGCCCTCGGGTGACCGGTCTCAGCCGTCAGATGGTATCACCTACAATGGAGGAAAAGTATGGATATTGAAATTATCGCAGTAGGCGGATATGAAGAAGTCGGACGAAATATGACCGCTGTCCGCTGCGGAAAGGAGATAATTATTTTTGACATGGGTTTGCGGCTGGATCAGGTGATGATCCACGAGGATGCAGATATCGAGAATATGCATTCCCTGGATCTGATCCAGATGAAAGCCATCCCCGATGATACGATGATGAACACCGTCGAAGGGACGGTCAAGGCGATTGTGTGTGCGCATGGTCACCTAGACCATATCGGGGCGATTCCCAAATTGGCCCACCGGTACAATGCCCCCATTATCGCCTCCCCTTACACTATCGAGCTCATCAGGCAGCAGATCGCAGGGGAGCAGAAGTTTGGAGTTAATAACAAGCTATTTGCTCTAAAGGCCGGGCAGCGCTATACCATCTCCCAGAACCTGATCCTGGAGTTTGTACGCATACAGCACAGTATCATCGAGACAGTGGTTCCGGTGCTGCATACCCCTCATGGAGCCATTGTATACGTGAATGACTTCAAACTGGACCGTACACCGGTCATCGGAGATCCCCCAGATTTTGCCCGCTATCGCCAGATCGGGAAGGAAGGAGTACTCGCGATGATCGTTGAAAGCACCAATATCGAGATGAAAGGGAGAACTCCCAGTGAACGGATCGCGCGGGACCTCGTCCGCGATACCATCACCAGTTATGAGGACGATAAGAACGCAATTCTCGTCTCCACCTTCTCCTCCCATATCGCTCGGATCAAAACGATCGCGGAATGTGCCCACGAGATCGGGCGGAAACCCATCCTAATCGGCAGATCGATGGAACGGTACAGCGCAGCGGCGGAGCAGATGAAACTCGTTGCCTTCCCCAGTTCTCTTTCGATGGTGGGGAACCGGAAGAGCATCGATCGCACCTTCCGTCGCATGATGAAGGCAGGAAAACAGAATTTCCTTCCCATCGTTACTGGTCATCAGGGAGAACCGGGGTCCATCCTCAGTCGTATTGTGCAGGAGGATACCCCGTACAAAATCGATAGGGGAGACAAGATCCTCTTCAGTGCGAAAGTGATCCCGAACCCCATGAATTATGGCCAGCGATACCTAGTGGAAACCCGACTGAAGATGAAAGGTGCCCGTATCTTTGACGATCTTCATGTGAGCGGCCACGCATATCGAGAGGATCACTATGAGATGGTACATCTCTTGAATCCGGAGAACATCATTCCCTCCCACGGGGGATTCGATCATACCGGTGCTTATGCAAATTTTGCGGGTGAATTGGGTTACAGCTTGAACAATGACCTTCATCTCCTTTCCAACGGACAGCGGGTCGCCATCAAGAGATGAGGAGAGAGAACAATGGACCTCCAGGAATACCTAAACAATGTGGCCCAGGATACGAATCTGATGATACGCCGCTATTTCGGCGATACTACCGATACCCTGAACAAAGCGAGTGCCCATTTACTCCTTGCAGGAGGGAAGCGCCTCCGTCCTGCGATCCTCCTTCTCGCCGCTGACGCAGTGAGAAAAGGCAGCTCCTATGACCTGATGCATGCTGCACTTGCAGTTGAGCTCACGCATACCTTCACCCTCATCCACGACGATATCATGGACCGGGATACAGAGAGGCGGGGGGTACCGACAGTACATTCATTCTGGGATGAGCCCACAGCAATCCTTGCTGGAGACGTTCTCTACGCTCGGGCATTTGAATTTCTGAGCAGAGCTCCGGCTCCTGATAGTGCAAAAATGCGAGCGGTTGCCCTTCTCGCGCATACTTGTGCCCAGATCTGTGAAGGCCAGCATATGGATATGTCTTTTGAGAAAAGGACCGATGTGACCGAGGGAGAGTACCTTGAGATGGTGCAGAAGAAAACCGGCACCCTTTTCGCCGCGTCCGCGGCCATCGGGGCGATCCTGGCGGGTGGTAAATCCACCCAGGTAGACGCAGTTCACCAATTCGGACTTCTCTGCGGGATCGCATTCCAGATACAGGATGATCTCATCGATCTCATCTCCCGAAGTGAACGTACGGGGAAGAACCGGGCATCCGATATCCGGAAGGAGAAACAGACTCTGATTGCGATCAGAGCCCGTGAGAAGGGGATCGACCTCACCTCCTACCGAAAGGTGCACTCCGATAAAGAAGTGGATGCGGTAGTCCGCGAGCTCCGTTCCGCCGGCATCATCACAGAGGTACAGGAGACAGCCCAGCAGATGGTAGAGCGGGGGAGAAAGACCCTCACTATCCTTCCGGAATCAGAGGAGCGGAAGCTCCTTCTTTCCCTGGGCCAATACTTTATCGTACGGAGGTACTGATACGACCGAAGACCTCCACGATATCCTCTATGGGTATGCACTCCAAAATGCAGTGAAATACGGCGATCTCCCCCAAAAAGGGACCGTAATTGCGAAGTTACTAGGGGTTCATCCGCAGCTTCGCTCGAAAGCCCGGGAGATAGGAGAGCTGGTGGGACCCATCCTTGAAGAAGTGGCCAGGCTTTCTTCTGAAGAGAGGCAGATGGTTCTCGCAACG
>JAJRCP010000175.1 GCA_028678885.1 Methanomicrobiales archaeon | reverse complement strand
AGGCCTTTGAAACTGCGGTCGAGATGGCCAAGACCTGGAGTGCCGAGGTGCATGTGGTCTATGTGATTGAAACGAGCCTTTTCTCTTCCATTCCCATGGACAATACGTGGGAAGTGATCTACGGGATGCTCAAAGGGGAGGGGGAGACTGCTCTGAGGAAGGCGAAGAAGAAAGCCGTGGAACAGGGGATTACCATTAAGACCCACATAAAGGAAGGGCACGCGGGAAATGAGATCCTCCGAGTGGCCCAGGAGGCGGGTGCTGATATGATCGTCGTTGGATCCCATGGGAAGACCCAAATCGATCGCCTCCTCCTTGGCAGCGTGAGCTCCTATGTCGTAAAGTACAGCACAATCACAACCATGGTGGTGAGAGGATAGCCATGCTCGTACACGACTTCATGACCAAAGATGTCGTGAGTGTCGAGATACCTGGAAATCGAGACGATATTCTCAAGATCATGAAGAGGACCGGTATTAGCGGCGTTCCTGTTCTAAAGAATAAGGAAATCATCGGGATCATCACCCGAAAGGATTTGCTGACAAAGCCTGACGAGACCCAGATCGGTCTCCTCATGACCCCGGATCCGATTACTATCTCTCCCGATGTGGACCTACAGGAAGCCGCGAAACTCCTGATAACCCATCATGTCCGTCGCCTTCCCGTTGTCGAGGACAGAATCCTTATCGGGCTTCTTTCTGTTGCAGATCTGATCAACGCGATCGCCCAGATGAAGATAAAGGAGGAAATTAAAGAATATAACCCGGGCTCTGCATTTGCCCTCTGGGAAGAGACCCCCCTCTCCCTTGTCGGAAGGGTCATGGAGATCTCCGGCCTGGATGCTATTCCGCTCCTGGATGATGAAGGACGACTATCCGGGATTATCTCGGAACGCGACCTGATCCGGCACTCCTCTATTGAAGATAGCGTGGAAACAAGTGACTTCTCCAATGGGACCGATGATGATGAATGGACCTGGGAGAGCATCCGCGACCTGCACACCCTTACCTATGGCGTATCTAGGGTGAAACTCCCCCACCGCCCAGTCAAGACCGCGATGATCAAGAACGTAATCAACGTGACCATGAACACCGAAGTGAGTGAGTGTGCCCTGAAGATGAGGCGTGCCCGAGTTGACCAGGTCCCCATCATTAACAGCGACCGGAAACTAGTGTCCGTTCTTTACGACAGAGACCTTATCGGTGCTTTGTGCCGGGATCAGGCACGAGCATAACCTTTATCATTAATTATGTCATTGTTATGTTCGAAAAAGCACTTTTCAGGGTAATTATCCTTCAAAATTGAGGTTTTCGCATGCAGGAAGATGCACCGCAGTATTTAAAAGGGACTACGACCATCGGTATTATTTTCCGCGATGGGGTCGTGCTGGCCACCGAAAAACGAGCGACCATGGGAAATCTGGTGGCGAGCCGAAAGGCAAAGAAAGTCTACCAGATCAGCACCCGCATTGGGATGACTACTGCAGGTGGAGTCGGCGATGCCCAGCAGATGGCACGCTTGATGAGCGTGGAATGTAGTCTCTACGAGATACGCCGAGGGAAGCCCATCTCGGTGGGAGCGGCTTCCACCCTGCTCTCCAATTACCTGAACCAGAACCGGTATTACCCCTATTTCGTACAGCTCTTGGTGGGGGGCGTGGACGAGAACGGACCGTGGCTGTATTCTGTTGATGCGATGGGAGGGGCAACCAGGGAAGAGGAGATTGTGGCCACGGGATCCGGCTCCCCCATTGCCTACGGAGTACTCGAGGATCAGTACCGCCCGGACATGAGTGAAGAGGAAGCCGTTGACCTCGCCAAGCGGGCACTTAAGGCAGCCATGAGGCGTGACATTGCATCGGGTGAGGATATTGCAACCGTTGTTATAACTAAAGAGAAATATGAGGAATCAAGCGAGAAGATGCCCGAAAAAACAGCGGCCATATAACCTTTTTTGGGACGATTTTAAATGAGTATTGAGGATAGACTGAAAGAACTCAAGGCAAAAGTCAATTCACTGGTTCCTCACGGCATCACCGTTTCACAGGTGGAGTTTGAGGGACCGGAACTGGTTATCTATACCGATGAACCAAAGAAATTTGCCGATGAACCGGATCTGATAAAGACCCTTGCGAGGGACCTGCGCAAACGGATCGTTGTTCGCCCGAATATACTGGAAGATCCGGAAAAGGCTGCGGAAGAGATCCGGCAGGTTGTTCCTGAAACGGGCGGGATCACAGACATTTTTTTCGATGCTGATACTGGCGAGGTGCTGATCGAGGCACAGAAACCCGGAGTGGTGATCGGAAAGAATGGCGCCACCCTGCGGGAGATCTCCAAGCACATTGGATGGACCCCTAAGGTCGTGCGAACACCACCCATCGAAAGCAGCACAGTGAAACAAATCCGGCAGTACTTGCGGGCGGTGAATGACGAGCGAAAGATCTTCCTGCGTACCACCGGGCGTCGGATCCATAGGGAAGTGACAAGCAAGGATCAGTGGACTCGGGTCACCATGCTCGGGTGTTGCCGGGAAGTAGGCAGAGCAGCATTCCTACTCTCCACACCGGAGAGTAAGATCCTCATTGATTGTGGGGAAAAAACAGGAACCTCCAATGGTACACCCTACTTGTATGTGCCGGAGATCAGTCCCATCAGTCAGCTCGACGCTGTGGTGCTGACCCATGCGCATCTCGATCATGCTGCCCTGGTACCGCTCCTGTTCAAGTACGGGTTTGATGGGCCAGTCTACTGCACTCCCTCAACCCGCGACCTCTCTGCCATGCTCCAGCTGGACTATCTCGATGTGCTTTCTAAGGAGGAGAACCGCGTTCCGTATAGCTCAAATGAAGTAAAAACCTTCGTTAAGCACTGTATCATCCTGAATTACGGGAGCGTGACCGATATTGCACCCGATATCAAGCTTACGTTCCATAACGCGGGCCATATCCTTGGATCTGCGGTGGCACATTTCCATATCGGGGATGGCCTCTACAATGTGGCCTTCACGGGAGACTTCAATTACAGCAAGAGCCGGCTTTTCAGCCCGGCGACTGTGACCTTTCCCCGGTTAGAAACATTGTTTATCGAGAGCACATACGGGGGTAGCAATGATATCCAGCCTGCCCGCCGCGAAGCAGAAGAACGATTATATGAAGTAATAAATACCGTACTCGGCCGGGGAGGAAAGGTTCTCATCCCCGCCTTTGCAGTGGGAAGGTCCCAAGAGGTCATGCTTGCTCTCGAGGAAGGGATTCGCTTTAACAAGATCCCCAAGGCTATGGTATACTTGGATGGCATGATTAAGGAGGCCACTGCAATTCATACCACCTATCCGGAATACCTGAATGCGGATCTGCGTAACCAGATCTTTCGTGACGGGTACAACCCCTTCCTCGCCTCTTGCTTTGTCTCAGTGGATTCGTCTGAGCTTCGAGAAAAGGTGATCGCCGGTGAACCGTGCGTGATTATCACCACAAGCGGTATGCTGAATGGGGGTCCGGTGTTTGAATATCTTAAAACTCTCGCTCCCGATGAGAAGAATGCCCTGATATTTGTGGGGTATCAAGCGGAAGGAACTATGGGGCGAAGGATCCAGAAAGGATGGCGGGAGGTACCTTTCGGTGGCAGAGAATCTATTATGATCAATATGGAAATTGTGACCGTGGACGGATTCAGCGGGCACTCTGACCGTCGGGAGCTGATCAATTATATCTCGCATATCCAGCCCCGCCCGGAGAAAATTTTCACCATCCACGGGGAAGAAAACAAGACCATCGACCTTGCAAGCTCCATCTACAAGCGCTTCCATATCATCACTCACTCTCCCATGAATCTGGAAACCTACCGACTGATCTGAATGCGTGAAAGGCTACCCCTGCTGATCGCGGTATTTGTAGTGATGGCTCTTTCCAACGCCATTGTACCCGTCCTTCCCACATTCGCTGAGAACAGCACCGTAATGCAAGCCTCCATCTTTGCTGCCTATTTCTTCGGAGCCCTCGTGACCGTACTCCCGGCCGGGGTGCTCTCTGACCGGTATGGCCGGATTCTCTTTATCAAGGCAGGAATCGCGCTCACTGCTCTCTCTGGGGTTTTGATGATCTTCTTTCCCCAATCCTATACAGTCCTTGGCGCCCGGTTGTTGGAGGGAATCGGCGCAGGTCTGTACATTTCCGCCGCCATGTCGTGGGTGAATTCCCAGGAAGATCATGAATATTTGAGCGGAAATTTTATGGCAGCCCTCAATCTGGGGCTTGTTATTGGCTTATTCGGCGGAGGATGGCTTGCTAACCTTATGGGAATGATGCGGGGCGGTATCCTATTGTTCACAGTGTTCTCCGGTATCGCATTTCTTCTGTCCTTTCTAATTAGGGAAGGAAGGATGGCTCCTGGTGGGGTGAAGCATCTATTCGATGTGGGCCTTCGTTACCATTGGTTATATTTCTCGGCTCTCATCCTCCTCGGTGCAACAGGAGTGGTCAGCGCGTTGTATCCGGCGTTTACTGGCGGTTCACCCACCGCACTCAGCCTTGAAATTGGGCTGATGTATGCATCGACCTTCATCACCGTGCTTGTTGCATCTCACGCACACCTGGACCCGGTACGTGCCATCCAGGCCTCAGCCTTTCTGATGGCAATCGGCGTGCTCTTCTGTTATTTCACTCCCGTGGGATTCGTTCTCGTGGGAGCACTTGCTGGAGTGGTGATCATCGCCCAGATGGCCTTCCTCGCTGATACGGGCATGCCACAGGGAGCGGTGATAGGCCTTTTCAATATCTCCACTTATTCCGGCATGTCCCTATTGCCCTTCATCGCGGGAGTGGTGGTACAATTCTCCGGGAATAGTTTTTTGATCGCTTTTGCTTTCACTGCCATCCTCTGCGTAATCGTTGGTGGTGTTATCGGAAAGGTCGCCCGCCGATCGCAGCGTACCGTGACGATTTCGTTCTGAAGAAAATAAAAATTCGGGATACTCGATGGATTTGAGGTTGGCAATAAGGACTGTAAACCATTGAGAAGTCATCATTGTGTAGAACAGAGATCGTACAAGATACTTTCGCTTTTTTCTCTGGTCTCCCTAACGCGAGAAAGGATTGGACAACAACACCCATTCGCGTGTCCACCAAATTGTATGGGGCCTTTGGCACTGTTGGGAAGTATACGCAGACCATGACGCGACATCAAGCACTTTCTCACTCGATTTTGTACTCTGGTTTTTGACAATAGAGAACAAGCATAAACCTTGAAATGGTTAGATTCCATAACTAAACGTCATTACACTGAAAAGAGGATAACAGGGTTCACCCTATACCCCCCTGTCAAAAATATGGTGTGATATTCACGGACATTCAAGACATTGGTCAGTATACAATTCCACTCTGATCTATGGAATCATGCATCAGGGTAAGGTTTCTATTCCCTTCTTCCATGAAACGGGCAGTTTCTTTAAGGGAATCCACCATGGCGGTGAAATTGTACGCCTCGAAATCCTTTCCCGCTTGTTCCTCATATTGCCCGGCGAGAGAGAACTGGTAAAGGGCATCCTGATAATACTGCCAGGAACGTACGAGGAATGCATCTTCGGGTTTTTCTGTCTCAGCGAGCTGGAGGAAGGAGTTTGCAGTGGATCGGAACAGTTCCCCATGGGCACGGTACTCTGCAGGAGTCAGGTTCGCAGCTTTTGCGGAAAGCGTCATCAGCTGCATGGTCTGGTTGCTGGCCATCTGAACAAATCTTTCATCCTTTAAGGTGAAGGGAGGAGTTGTTGGGATGGGAGAAGTTATAATAGGTGCTGGGTTTGGTGGCAAGGTGACAGGGGATGAAGATGGGTTCTACAGTCTGGCTGCTTTTCTTCCGGCGAATGCCGCTTCTTCATTACGTCCCATCTCCAAAAAGACTCTCTCCTTTGCCCTCCATATGGTGGGTTCATCTTGTTTGATTCGCGTAGCATTATCCAAACATTGAAGAGCGCGATTGAAATTTCCGAGCTCTTCGTACGAAACCCCTTGCCACGCATATGCTCTCGCGGCATCGATGCTCGTATTGTCTTCTGATAAATACAAATCAAAATTGATGATTGCCAAATCGTATTTTTGGTTGTTGTACTGGGCGATACCCTCGTCAATGTATTTCTGGTTTCCCTTCTGATTATTGCTGCATCCGCAGGCAAGGGTCACAAGGAGGATGCAGTATAAGAGAATAAATAGATACAATGAGGGCACGGTCCAAATCCTGCGCACCGTCCTTCTCTGCATTAATAGATCATCAGTGGTATTACCTTCCCTGATTAAGTGTGTTGAGATTTGGATCTGCGGATACCTAGGTGAAAGAGTTATGGGAATAGAATCGAAGGTATTTTGCGTGATGATGCCATGGACGATGAGAGCGGAACAGTTGATCTGGTAGCGCGACTTATGGTGTTATCGGCAAGAACCGCTCCCAAAGCGCGGGGAATAGACACGCTGGTGATTCATGCAGTAAGGAAGGATATGTTCGCGCCCCTTCTCCAGGAGATGCGTAGGATCGGAATGGAAAGTGAACAGCGGAAGTTTTTTCTTCGGGATGCAGGAAATTTGGAGAAGAGCGATGCTTGTCTCCTCATCGGGATGAAAAAGGAGCCCACTGCAGGGCTGGATTGCGGAGCCTGCGGGTTCCCCAGCTGCCGAGAGATGCTCTGTTACAAACACATTGGTGTAGAGAAGATGCAGATGAAGGGACCCTGCTGTGCGATCCGAATGACGGATCTGGGGATAGCAGTGGGATCCGCAGTAAAGACGGCGTCGCTCCATAACGTGGATAACCGGGT
>JAJRCP010000174.1 GCA_028678885.1 Methanomicrobiales archaeon | reverse complement strand
AGGACCATTCCTGCGAAAGGAAGGTTTTCTCTTTGGTTTTGATAGTTGAGCGCGTGAACGCAACCTTCGCTGTTTGTCAGCACGAAGATCCGGGCCATGTTTACATCCTCACGGCTGAGAAGCAGGTTCACACCGCCGGCCAGTTCTGCGACATGGCCTTCCACACTGATTCTGCCCACCAGTTTTTTTACGTTTTCCGGAGCATGGGGGCCTGAGGCTCGCTTATCATACCGTAAGGTGATAAAGCCAGTTCCGGTTAATGCTTCGGCAAGTAATGCCCCGCTGCCATTAGTCCCGGGGATCAGGGGAGTATTCCAGTTCCGGTCCGTCGGACCGCTGCCAGCCACAAAAATCACAGCCGGAAAGGGACCTTCCCCCGCCGGACACGTCAGGGTTGCGTGAACTTCAATTTCATCCACTTTCCAGGATACGGGCTCTTCGATGAAAAGGTGTTTAGTGGTCATTTTTATCTCTTTTCAAATTGAATAGTGATCAAATCAAACCCGCCACATATTATTTTTTGGTATAGTCACATTCTCATGACCTGATCATTCTTTTTTTCAATTCTGCCATCGTAAATTCACCATTCCCTCCAAATCTTGCTTATCATATTTTTCACTGGTAATTAGTCTTTCCCGAGGAGTGTGGAGATGCTTTTTTCCGGCGGCACAGAATCCATCCATCGCTTTGCAACATACAGGCAGAGGATGATACCAACAATATTTCCTATCATATCTCCGATGCTGTCATATACGCCACCCGAATAGGTCGTAAGCATTACACTGTCGATTGACATCTCCTCGAACTCCCAGAATAATCCGAACATGAAGGTGATCAGCGCTGTCCAAACTAATACGGATCTCCTCTGCATGTCCCGACCGTAGTCTGTGTACTGCATAAAAGTCAGGAAACTGGCAAAGATCACAAGTCCTAGAGCTAATCCGGCCACTATATGGGCAATTTTGTCATAATAGAATCCCGAGAGTTCCCAGTACCACCGCATAATCCCCCCAGCGGTATGCACGAAGAGCGCAAAGGGAATAAGGCTTTTAATCCCGACTGGTAACGAAATGCGCAATAGTCTCTCAGCTACATACGGGACCAGCGTCAGGAAAAATGCCATTATGGCAATTTTCAGCCTGGGAGTGTCATCGATGTTTACTGCCTGGACAGCTAGTAAGATGAAACTTATCTCAAAAAGAATGACGATGATAATTTCGATTGTTTTTGGTTTGACTGGACACCCCATCTAAACTCCGTATGTAGATTATTTTTATCCGATAAAAAACCTGCCAGATAATGAACAGATTAACAGAAGAACGGTCAGGTAAGTAATCACCCGGGTACAGTACCATACAAGAAATTCCTTGAATTCACTAAAAACACAAGATGCTTCATGGTTCGGAAATCTTTTTAATAACTGCCCGAAAGGAAACAGATTTCAAATTCATAATCAGAAACGGGACCCGTCACCTTGTTTCTAAAGTCTATTTTTGGACTTTAGAATTGATGAGCAGAGAGTTCATCGGAAGTACATCCCTGGAAGTGCATGATGACAGACATGATGTCTGGAAAATTCAGGTCTGGTTTTTTAACGCGGTGCACACAATGACTGATCCGGTTAAATAGTCCAGACTTCATACATCGATTGCCTGAAACAGAATTGGAAGGAAATTAGACATACCCCCGGTATGGAATGTTCCGCATGAGATAGATCCAGCTTGCTCAAAATGAGGCGGGTTTGTATATAGCATCATACGGTTTATAATAAGTAGTTTAAGTGAAATCTGCCCGATAAATTCGTTGATTTGAAGTAATTTAATGTCCAGATATTGACTGAAAACAGGAAATGGAAGTCAAGATTTCGACTAAACAATATTAATTATGCATACACGCAGAGCTCGAGTTGGACCTATTGTGGGTTTAACAGATATCGGGATGAATTACTCTTCATCACTCTCAGAAAGCGGGAAATATTGCTGGTATACCTGCCTGCGTTCATCAATATCCGTATGCAGGTAAATTTCCGTGGTTTTTATAGAGGTATGCCCAAGGTTTTCCTGCACAACCCTGAGATTTTTTGACCGTTTGTAGAGTTCACTTGCATAACTGTGACGGATTTTATGTGGTGTGATTCCCGAGGGTGCATAATTTTTAAAAATATGCTGAATAGCACGTGAGGAGATATTTTTTCCCTGTTGCCCAATAAAAACCGGGCCAACGATCCTGTTGCCAATCAATTTCAGGATATCTGTAAGAGTGTCGTCATCAACAAAAACGGTCCGAATCTTATCACCCTTGCCGCGAATCCGTATGGTATGTTCATCAAAATCAATGTCTTCTACGTTCATATTACAGAGTTCAGACACCCTTACACCGGTAGCATAGATGGTCCTGACGATGAGTTTGTCACGAAGATCTTCGATGGAATCCAGGAGTCGCAACACCTGGTTGTGCTTAAGGTATTTCACTTCCTGCTGTTTGATCCTCGGCCGATCGATACCTGTCAGAGGATTTGTAGCGACAGCGCCCTGGGTATACAGGAAACGATAGAACGAGCTGAGCGTTGAGATGATACGATGAAAGGTCTTTGGTTTGTAAGTCTGGGTCGTTGAGACAAACGAGAGGAAATCATTAATAATTACCGACGTGACCTCTACATCGGTATCGAGTCGGGCATTTTCAAAGTCCTTCCAGTAAATCACAAGTTTTGTGACATCAGTATGACGGCGCAACCAGACATAGTATGCAAAGTGTCTCAGCACCTGTTCATAGCTGTTGATGGTGCGGGGGGAGTAATTGCGCATCCGCAGGTAATTGCGGTAGCTTTTGAGCCACTCCGAAAAATACCCGCTTTCCATGCTCTATTCTATTTTATCTCAAATAAATAAAGGTTTGCGCAGAATAGTTGATCTGCGAATGT
>JAJRCP010000173.1 GCA_028678885.1 Methanomicrobiales archaeon | reverse complement strand
TACCCCCCGTGTGAAGCTGGACATCCAGTGGCAGGGGTTCCCGAAAGGCCTCTTTGGACAGGGGATCTTCATGATCCAGGTCTATGGAGAGGGAAAACTCTTCATCAATACCTTCGGAGCGATTGACCGGCATGAACTCGTTGCCGGAGAATCTTTGACAGTGGACAACTTCCACCTGGTGGCCTTCTCAGACTCCTGTGAATATGTAGTGACAAAATTCGGAGGGTTGAAAGAGACCATCCTTGGCGGTGAAGGGCTCGTCACCGAGATCACCGGGCCCGGGAAGATCTACATCCAGACAAAAAATCTGCTGGAATTCATAGAGTGGCTCTGGCAACTGATAGAACCCCAGGTGAGGTCAAAATCGCGGTGATCCGGTCTACAAAGGTCTATCACAGAAAGGAGTGCAGGCAGGTAGATAAAAGCGATTCCCCTCCTCACAGTCTCTATCAGTCTGGGATTTCGTTCTCCAACCTCCAGAAATCAGGAAAAGCTTTTATCAAATCCCGGTAATGGTGATTGGAGGTTTGTATGCCAATCTCGAGAGATGAATTTGAAAAGGGAAGAACTGCAAAGACCGTCATTTCCATGGTGGAGGAACTACTGCGGAATAATCCCGATAAAGCATATACGGTGGGCGAGATCATCGATGAACTCCACGGGAAACCGAGCAGTACACCCATGATCATGCTCCAGTTCGCGGTCAACTTCCTTCCCATCAATGCCGCACTGGATGCATTGATCAATGAGGGGAAAGTAACCAGGAAGAGCATTCAGAAAGAGGGGAAGACGGAGGATTTCTATATCTGGAAAGCCTGATTTTTTTTCGGATATTTGCATTTTATCCCACCGATGTGTTTCCCCGTAGAATGGGAAGAATCTCCCATCAGGAATCTGCCTCCTTCGCCAAGCATATAAGGGGATGACTTGAAGGTGAGTCTTGTTATCGCATTTATCGGCAGTAGTGGTGCAGCTATTGCGGGCGATATGAGAGAGATTACCTTCCAAGGAACATCGAAAGAATTGGTCCAGTTCGAAGAAGAACTCTATTCTGGGGTTATTAAAACGGATGATGCTTTGGCAGAAAGGGCTCAGGAACTCGGTATTCATCTGAGGATTAGGGATTCTAAGGAAAAGATCCGGGAACAGAACGGTATCCTCGTGGGTGAGGTATCCGATTTTGAGGGGGGAGTAATCAGAAAACGAAGGATGTATGTTACGACGGGCAGGTATGCGCTTGCCGAGATCGAGGGTCCGAAGCTAACCGTCACCAGTACAGGGATAGAAAGCAGGTTCGTGATTCTGGGGAATCCAGTCACCCAGCGAATCGCCCGGGACACCATCAGGGATCAGTGGAAGGAGGGAACGTTATCTGATGCTGTACGCCTCATCATCAGCATCATGGAGACCGCAGCCCGAACCACTGCGTCGGTGAGTAAAAATTATCTTTTACTTCAGACGACGTCAATGGCGGATATCGAGGCAGGTATCGAGGAGGATACAAAGCTACTCTCCCGATAAAGGAGGGAAGGATTTTTCATAACATGCGGTAGCCTCTCGATTCGAAGAGCCGTGCAATCTGCTCCTCTGTTTCCGGCTCAGTGTGGAAGATCGTACCTTCATGCTCTTCCCATATCCGCTGAAGGTTGGGATCCTCCGTATGAAGGTTAAGTGTACCGGTAATGGTTCCCACCTGCCTCCCATCCGGTGCCAAAATCCGGAATACCACACAACGGTAGGCTTTGCACTGGGGAGGACTCATCTCGTGGATAGTGCATAGTCTGAGATCCCCATTAGGGCGCAGGAACGAGCAGGCAACAGGATGCCTATCTATCCAAGTATGATCCTCAAATAATGTTCGTTTATCCTCGTCTATCCGGGCGATAAAGGGGGTTCCTGTCGATACGGAACTGCAATGGTACTCAAAAGGGCCTGATTGGCGCTCGATTACGATATAGTCACCAAGATACATGCAGCATGTCCCGCATTGGCGACAGGTAAAACCCATATAGATCCTTTAGAGACGAGTCTGATGAATTTAGTCCTCTGAAAACGCCGTTATCGGGTTGTAAAGGGATACCTTTTTATCAATAAAGGATAGTCTAATCTCACCAGTAAAAACATAAATCGGGTGAATAGGATGATCGAACCATTGCCGGTACAGAAATTACGAAATGTATTTGATGCGGAGCTGGTGACGTGCCCCAGCACGGATAAATTATTACCCACTGATGAGATCTTCGGCCAGGACCGGGCACAAAAAGCGCTCCGGTTTGGCCTCAACATTCTGGAGAAGGGTTTCAATATCTACGTGGCCGGAATGCCCGGCACGGGAAGGAGATCCGCAGTCAGGAAATTCCTGAAAGAACTCGCCAAAGGCAAGCCCGGTGCCAATGATTGGGTCTATGTCAATAATTTCGTTAACCAGTATGAGCCGCTTGCCATCCAGCTTCCCCTAGGGAAAGGCATCGAATTCAAACACGACATGACGGACTTCATTGACGAGGCGAGGAGGGCTCTCCCGAAAGCCTTCGAGAGCGAGGATTACGTGAAAAAAAGACAGGAGGCCATAGGAAATACTGAGAAAGAGAAGGTCAAAATCATTGCCCAGATCACTGAAAGCGCCGGAAACCAGGGCTTCCTCATTCAGATGGGTCCAACCGGACT
>JAJRCP010000172.1 GCA_028678885.1 Methanomicrobiales archaeon | reverse complement strand
TCCCGCGCCTGGAACCGCAGAAGCGTTGGAAAAACGACTGAAGGAGGGGTACGAGTGCAAGGAATGGTATCTCTGCTTCAAGCATCTGGAATAAATCGCTGGGAATCCCAATCCTCTTTTTTAATTCCTCGAATCATTCTTAGGATACACAACATCGGTGCCCCAGGTCGGATAAAAATTTGCGATAAACGTTTCCATCGGAGGACAACTCTATCGTGAAATAGGAAATCTTCCACCAAAGGTGGGATCTAACGGGAATGTATTATCGATTGTATGCCAGATCTGTTTTTCCCCATTCACGCGAAAATATACCATTCCATGATTCTGTCCTTGGATTTTTTCCAGGTAGTCTAGGTCCATCGATATCCTCTCTTTTGAATCACTGGAATACTGTTGAATCGAAAAGTACTATGGATCACTTATCCGTTTTCTCTCCCCACAGTCTAAACTGCTCGGGTCTCGCTTCACGTTTTCCGAGGCCACAATCCATTACAATCGAATCTTCCGCCTCAGTTCATCGAAGCAGTACCCTATTGATTTTTAATAATTCGCGACTAATGCAATCATCTATGGTTATAAAGATTCTTGCCTTTGCCGGAAGCCCTAGGCGGGGCGGGAATTCGGAGACTCTGCTCGACTGGGTCCTTAATATGATAAGCCACGAGCCGGATGTCATGGTTGAGAAGATAATTCTCACCGAGGCGAACGTTAATCCCTGCCGAGGCTGCAACCTGTGCGAAAAATTAAACAAATGCGTCCAGCGTGACGGAATGGATGTGATTCACGATAAAATTGTTCAGGCAGACCTGATCATTCTTGCCGCTCCTATCTATTGTATGGGCATCAATGCTCAGGCAAAATCCCTCATTGACCGTGCACAGGTATTTCGCTCCCGGAAATATGTACTCAAACTTCCTGTTGTACCATTGGATAGAAAGGGAAAGCGTCTTGGTATTTTTCTCTCCACGGCAGGCCAGACTTGGGATTATGTATTTGACGCAGCCATCCCTTCTGTCAAATGCTTCTTCCATGTGATCGAAGTTAGGGATAGGGATATCCACTACCTGATGATCAATGGAGTCGACGAGAAAGGAGCGATCCTCTCCCATCCAACCGCTTCTCAGGATGCGAAACGACTTGCGTCCACCGTGATTTCTGAACTGAGACAGCGATTGAGAGGGTGAGAATTATTTCTATTCGGGTGCTCGGTATCTCTGGAAGCCCTCACCGGCATGGAAACACAGAGACCCTTCTCGACCGTTTTCTTGACGGTACACAGGATGCGGGAGCTTCGATAGAGAAGGTCATCCTTCGCGAGCTCTCATTTTCTTCCTGTAAGGGATGTAATGTTTGTCATAAAACAGGAGAATGTGTGATCAAGGATGATATTTTACCGCTTCTTGATCGGATACTCGAAGTCGACTGTCTGGCCGTTGCTTCCCCCATCTACAGTATGGGTATAACGGCTGAACTGAAAGGGCTTATCGATAGATCCCAGTACATATGGGCACAGAAGTACATCCTGAAGACACGGTATCTTACCACTGGATACGTCACGCGGCATAAAGGTGTCTTTATCTCCACTGCAGGCCTTTCCTGGGACAATGTGTTCGACGCGGCTTTCCCGGCAATCACCGCCTTTTTCAACACCATTGGATTTGAGTATTACGACAATATCATCGCGAATGAAATGGATCGCTATAAGGGTATACATGGACATCCCACCGCTCTTACAGAGGCGTATAACAAAGGGTTTGAAGTGGTGAAGAAACTCGAAAAGCTCAAAAAATTATCCCATTAGGATTGAAAAAGGTCAGGGAGACATAGAGAGCGACCAAGGTCACTACGAACATCACAAGAAAAATAGGAATATTCCATGAAAGCACTTTTTTCCCATCCAGCACGCTCACCGGCAGCATGTTAAAAAACGCGATCATCGCGTTCACCTGGAAACCAACCATACCGATACTGCCGATCAGATCAATAGTTCCGTTCATTTCGGCGAGATAAATTGCCCCGAAAGGTATGCATAGCAATAGGTTTGTCATCGGTCCTGCTACGGATATCTTTCCATTCTGTTCCCGTGTAGGTCCGCCATAAATTATGGTAGCACCGGGTGCGGCAAAGACTATTCCTGCAAGGGCAGCAAGAACGACCGCAATCAATAACATCTGAGTATCCTTGCGGAATTCGGCCCAGTACCCAAATCTCATGGCAGAAAATTTATGTGCCATCTCATGCAGGACAAATCCGATCCCAACCGTGACTAAGGATATCCCGAAGAAAATGAGAAAGACTCCCAGATCGATTTTTCCAAACCGAATGAAGATGAGGGTGAACGCGAGAGCAATCGCAAGCCAGGCAATTACCAAGTCCTTCCGCTCTCTCAAGGGGATTCGTTCAAGCATGATTAATCCGTATATTCATACTCTGGTAGCATTCTTATGCCCTTTGGTACACGCATATGCCTTACCACAAGCATTTATAAGGATCGTACGATTATCTTCGTAAGATGTCTGTCCAAATCATCCGTCAGAAGATCAATCAAATTGACCAAAAGATCATCGGCCTTATCGCTGAGAGGCAGAAACGGGCTGGAGAGCTTGCTTTGCTGAAACATCGTGAAGGATTGCCAATTCGCGATGAAAACCGCCGGAAAGAGGTGCTCGAGCTCGTGTTTAATCTGGCAGTGGAGCAGCGGATCGATCCTGTGTATGCACAGAAGATCTACGAAATCTTGATCGATATGAGCGAGGAGCGGCAGCGGGAGTGCAGTGGAGAGGGAAATCTCCCGTGAAAATCCTTGGCATAGGTATTCTCCTTATGGAGAGAGATTATTTTTTTTCAATTTAAACATAAAATTATCATTTTTTTCAAAAAGTGTCCTAGCGAGCGAACGTGAAGAGTTCGATAGGAAGCTGCAGAAAAGGGGTAACCATTTGATCTTTCGGAGAGCTTTTCTGAACCCTCTCTCCGAGAAAGAATCTACAAGATACTGTCAATCTAGATCGTCACGCGTCTATGGCGCCGCAGAAAGTGCCCTGAAAGATTATTGCATCTTCAAGCCGTGCTTCGATCGCAGCACACGCAATTACCGCAGAATTCAGATACAGGCCATCTTGTATCATACGACGCAATGTCCCGCTTTGCCAAGGTGAACGTGGTCTGAATCATCGGTATGGGAAGAACACAGCTGGAGATCACTCCTCTATCGCACATACAATCCTGCAGTGGAACTGCTTTCAACCAAAACCCATAAGGTCCTTCGATAGGTGGCAATTTTCGCCGGTAAGGTACGAATTGGCCGCTTCATGCATGGTGCTGTCCAGAAAATTCCAGGTCTTCTCTTCCAAGGGGGTATCACTACGCATCAGATATGAATGTGGCATGGTCTCTCACACCTTCATAGGCCCAATAGTAGTCTCCTTCTGACCTCTGATCTTATCCTATCCTGCAAACGAAGTGACCTGGGCATCCACCTCTGCAGCACCTTTCTCATAATATTTGGGTTCATCTGGAGCAATAAGGGAGAGCAATCGTAAAAATTCCCCGGCATGGACTTTTTCTTCATCGGCGATGTCAAAAAGGACCGCTTTTACCAGTTCGTTATCGGTAGATCCAGCGATCTGAGTATACACCTGTATCACTTCATACTCATCAGCGATACTCAGTCGTATTGCCCTGATCAGTTCGTCATGTGTCAGGTTGCGTTCATTTCCTTTTACCGTAAATGCAGTAGCGAAATCTGGCATATCCATCACCGTTTATGTGATTTGTATCGCATACTGTCAAAATCCTATTTATGCTTTTTCTCACAGTCCATATCCAAGGCTCAGTATCGTATCGCATGTTCACTGATCCGTTATGGAGCCTAGAATAGAGTCATAAAGAGGGAGGGTGTGACATAATTTTATTCCCCGATTTCGGAATTCATTCCCTGACGCAAATATTTGTCTGGGGATATTCGGTTTCCAAATGTGGTATACCCTATCATGTTCGATCTGCAGAAAAGGTCGATCCCATTAAGGAACGGGGTATCTCTGAATACGGTCTCTCAGGTGAGAATTAGGATCACTGATACGGCGCACAAGGAAAAACGAGAATATTGTGGATCAGGGGCATATCATGGTACCTACCCCGGCATCGGTGAAGAGCTCAAGTAGAAGGTTGTGAGGCATATTTCCGTTTACGATATGGGCGGAGTCCACGCCACCCCGCACAGCCTGTATGCTTGCCTCCAGTTTCGGGATCATTCCTCCGCTAATCATCCCATCCTCGATTAGCTGATCTATCTCCGACAGGGTGAGGGAACGAAACACCGTCTTTCGTTCCCCGTCCATTACCCCGTCGACATCGGTAAGATTGATCAGCTTAAACGCATTCAGTGCTATGGCAATTTCTCCGGCAGCCAGATCTGCGTTGATATTCAGACTCCCCCCATTTCTGTCAATCGCGATGGGGGCGATAACCGGAATATATCGATTATCGAGAAGAGTATGAAGGACTGATGGATCGATATACGTGATCTCTCCCACATACCCCAGGTCAACTTCTCTCTCAATCTCACCATCCCGTACCCGCATTTTCTCCATTATGCTCGAGATCATCAGAATTCAGTCGTTGCCGGAGAGGCCCACCCCCCGTGCTCCACAGCGGGTGATCAGGGAAACGATGCCATCATTGATCTTCCCGACGAGCACCATCTGGGCGATCTCCAGCGTTTCCTGATCGGTCACGCGAAGGCCAGCCACAAAGACCGGTTCTTTCCCCATCGCTCGCATTTTTTCTGTGATTTCAGGCCCACCCCCATGGACGAGCACTACCTTCATGCCCACATAGTGGAGAAGGACTGCGTCCTGGATGACGGTTTCGAGGATTTCCTGATCGACCATGGCATGACCTCCTAGCTTGATCACGAGGGTCTTTCCATGGAATTTCTGGATATATGGAAGTGCCTCCATCAACACTTCCTCCCGTTTCATGTGGTATACCTCCCGTTAATCTGCACGTATCCTTCCGTGAGATCACACCCCCACGCTGTCGCCTCACCCTCTCCTTCTTGCAACTGGAGCTCAAAAATCACCTTTTTTCCCTGCATCGCTGTTTTTGCACGCTGAAGATTCACGACTATCTCTCCCTCTTTTACGAGCGGGATCTTCCGTCCTGCTTCTCCAATCCAGAGAGAGACTTGGTATGGATCAAAAGATACTCCCGCGTAGCCTGCTGCTGCCACAACCCTTCCCCAGTTGGGGTCTTCGCCATATACCGCGGTCTTCACCAGTGGAGATGCAACGATTGTCCGTGCAATCGCCGCGGCACCCTCCTCATCTGGTGCGCCTTTCACGTGGACCTCGATCAACTTGGTTGCCCCTTCCCCGTCACCCGCGATCTGCTGTGCGAGGGAGCGGCAACATTCCTCCAAGGCAGATTCGAGTGATTCTTCGTTCATTATTCCTGATTCACCGGTTGCAGTACATAGTGCGATATCATTGGTGCTCATATCCCCATCGATCACGACCCGGTTGAAAGTCCTGCGGGTGACCCGACGCAATATATCCTGCAGGGTAGCAGCGTCTACCTGCGCATCGGTGTAGAGAAAGGCAAGCATGGTCCCCATGCGGGGTGCGATCATCCCGCTCCCCTTGCAGATCCCTCCCACCCGGAACCTTCCCCTGACCGCCAGGGCATGCTTGGGAAGAAGGTCAGTGGTCATAATAGCGCGTGCCGCCAGGTCTTCCGCCATTTCACTTCTCTCCAGAAGCGGTGCGATTGTGCGGCATTGCCGTTCGATAAGAGAGAGATCAAGGTATCGCCCGATGACACCTGTGCTTGCCACTCCCACGTATTGCGGATCAATTCCGAGAAACTCTCCGGCAAGGGTACACATCTGAACCGCATCTGTGTATCCTCTCTTTCCAGTATAGGCATTCGCACAGCCGCTGTTCGCAATCACTGCCTCTAGCTTTCCACTCAAGATCCGTTCCATCATCAATTCGATACAGGGCGCTCTCATGCGGTTTGACGTGAACACACCGGCTGCACTCCCCTCCGCCCTGATCAGGGTCAGACCATATTTTCGTTCCCTCACCCCCCCAGCTTGTACTCCTTCCACCGCACAGATGCTCTTCATGATGAAGGATTCCCTTGCTCAGCTCCAAACGCCTGACCTACCCCGCGTACAATATCAGCCCGGGTCACGATCCCTACTAAGCGTCCCTTTTCTATCACCGGAAGACGGGCAATTCCTTTGCCAAGCATCAAGGCTGCCGCTTCCTCGATGTCTACATCTGCGTCGATGGTGATTGCCGGGCTGCTCATCACTTCTTTCACCTCCATATCCCCAATAGAGGTGAGGGCATTTTTCGTTTTGCCCCAGTTGATATATTCACGAATTGGAACTTCAATGATCTCAAGAGGGGAGGGAAGCCAGAGATCTTCAGATGGTCCCTTTACAGTCAGAAGAGAGATAATATCGCTCTCGGTCACTACCCCTGCCACCCGATCGCCTTCCATCACTGGGAGGCCCCCTATCTTCCGTTTTCGAAGGATTCCAGCCGCCTCTCGTACTTTTGTGTCCACCTTCACAACGAAGGGATCCCTGGTCATGATATCCCGCACATTCATTTTCCTCACCTCACGGAAGTATGCCCGACCCTTTCAATCCATCATCCTCAGCAAATCCACACATCAGATTCATGTTCTGGATCGCCTGTCCACTAGCTCCCTTTACCAGGTTATCAATCACCGATATTGCCACCACCCTCTCTCCCTCGCTTTCTACTGCGACATCACAAAAATTGCTACCCCTTACTACCGCAAGAGAGGGTTTTTGGTAGCGAACGAAGTGCATACCGTGGTAAAATTTTCGGTAGAGATCCTCTACTTCTTTCTGCCCCATAGCCTCATGCAGGAAAATATGTGCTGTGGTCAGAATCCCCCGTGTCACCGGAACCAGGTGCGGAGTGAAATAACACCGAGCTTTCGATCCGAGCCGGGAGATTTCCATCTGCATTTCAGCAAGGTGCCGGTGTCGGGTCCATTTATAGGGACCGATATTGTCCGCGACGTTCGGGTAATGAGTGGAACTGGTTACCGCATTTCCTGCTCCCGAAACACCAGTCTTGGAATCAAAGACAAT
>JAJRCP010000171.1 GCA_028678885.1 Methanomicrobiales archaeon | reverse complement strand
GCTTCCGTATGGAAAGTTCGGTTTCCACCTCTCTTTTCGTAGAACAGGATGTGATAATGTGAGGAGACGAATTTTTTCCTGGTAAATACCCCGAAACTGTACCTCCAGATAAGGTGGTTCACCTCCTTCAGATGGGAGGATCGAAGTGCAGCCAGGATATGGTAGAGATTGGTGTAACCGGAAAGAATGTAAATCGAACCACCAGGTCGAAGAACCCGCTCCGCCTGCTTGATCCACCGTTTGCTGAACTCCCCGTACTCTTCCCAGGGAATTTCCACATATCCGCGAGCAACAAATCGTTCCCTGCGGTTATAGTGTCGGTGGAGCCGATCACCCTCGATCCCGTACGGTGGATCAGTGACAATGAGGTCAACGCTGTTACTAGGAATGTAACGACGAGCACCACGTATGCAGTCTTCGTTATACAGGATCCCCTGGGGCAGGATGAAGGGTTCTCTCATTGATCGATGTTCACCACGAGAGGTGCGCACTCAGGAGTAGTGGTGCTTCTTTCTCCCTGGATGATTGCGGACAGGTCCTCCAGAAGGATGCAGGTTCCCTTTTTGTTCAGGGGGTGATTTTCATTTCCGCATTTTGGAGAGTAGATACAGGCAGGGCAACCTTCTTCGCAGGGGCAATCCCGTACCAGGCTGTATCCGGTTTCAAGGATAGGAGCGATCATTTCGCATGCCTTCTCGGTGAGACCAATCCCTCCCTCGCATCCATCATACACAAAAATTGTGGGGGCTCCAGTGGATGGAAAATGGGGCGCGGAAAGACCCCCCAGATCCCAGCGATCACACATGACAAAGAACGGCATTACTCCAATCAGTACATGCTCTGCTCCGTGTAATCCTCCGTCCAGTTCACCGCATTCATTCTCTAGCCGATGGATAGTCCGTTCCGGCAGGGTGAACCAGAGCGCCTTCGTTTTGAATCGAAGGGGCGGCAGATCGAGAAAGGCATGGCTGATGACTGAATTGCCCCGGATGATCCGGTAGCCCGTGTATTGTTCTACCACCTCTACCTCTCCGAAGTGCAGTGAGAAATCCGAGAAAAAGATCTCATTCTCTTCCTCAAGCACCGTAAGATCAGTGGATCTAAGGGCTTCCGTATAATAGTCAACATCCGCTTCTTTCACTCGAATTACCTTGGCCTCTAAATCCAGTTCTCGGACAAGATAGGTCTCGCCCTTGTGAAAAAGAATCGCACCTTGATGTCCTTCACGGAATGCTTGATTCTTATCCATGGTCTCCAGGAGTGTTCCCTCACACATCACCCGAAACGTGTCAGCGGAGAGAGTTCCCAGAGGGACTGCGTCAACTGCCCTCCCTTTTCCTGCATAGATCCATCCTCTGGGCGTCTCCCGGATCAGGTGGCAGTCCTGTAGCAATGGGAGCATTTGCAGGCTATCTCCCAGGTAGGGGTGGTCGCGTTCCGGCTGAATAGGGAGCTCCGCTGCTGCACAGAGAAGATGACCGGTGGCAATATAGGGATTTGTCTGATCAACAATCGCATGTTCCATGGAGCCGGCAAAAAAAGCCTGAGGATGCTGCATAAAGTACTGATCCAGCGGGTTCTGAAAACCGATGAGCATGGCAAGTGAGTCATCTACCCCTCGTCCAGAACGGCCTGCCTGCTGCCAGGTAGAGATCAATGTCCCAGGAAATCCGGAGATGATCACGGCATCTAGAGAGCCAATATTCATTCCCAGCTCCAGTGCGTTCGTTGAAACCACCCCCTGGATTAGACCTTCTTTTAGTCTGTTCTCGATCCGCCTCCTCTCTTCGGGGAGGTACCCGGCACGGTAGGCAGCGATCTGATTTGAATAGAAGGGAAACGTTCGCATGGCCTCATCTCTGGACCAGCGCGAGATCAGCTCGGTGAGCCTTCGTGAGCCGGTGAAGCAGAGGGTCTGCAGCCCACCTTTGATACAAGAGAGAAAGACCTCTTTTGTTTCTTGGAGTACAGAACGATCTCCTTTGCCGTCGAAATAGGGGTTGTAAAAAATAAAATACTTCCGGCCATGGGGTGAAGCGTCTTCATCAACCAGATTGCAGGGAACACCAGTGAGGCGATGCCCGAATTCTTCTGGATTCGCAAGGGTGGCACTCGCGAGGATGAACTGGGGGGACGACCCATATAGGTTGCAGATCCTACGTAAACGTCGGATGAGGTGGGCGAAATGTGAACCAAAGATACCACGGTATCGGTGTGCTTCATCAATAACAACGAACTGGAGGTTCCGGAAAAAAGTGCTCCACTTGTAATGCCAGGGAAGAATATAATGGAGCTCATATGGATTGGACAGAATAATGCGGGACCGGGCACGGATTTCTGGCCTCTGATGTGCGGCAGTGTCTCCATCATAGACAGAGGCCCCCGTATGCAGCCCGGTGAACGCCTCCAGCTCGCGGATTGCTTTTTGCTGATCGTTGGTGAGCGCTTTCGTCGGATAAAGGTACAGCGCAGTGGCGGCCTTCTCTGCTATCATTCGCTCAAAGATTGGGAGGTTGAATGCGAGGGTCTTTCCTGATGCCGTTGCTGTGGTCAGGATGAGGTGGTCTTTCCTGCGGATCGCTTCGATTGCTCTGGTCTGATGCACATATAATCGGATTTTTTTTGTACTGAGATATGCTTCTAGCTCTTCCGGCAACGGAGGATTGAGATTACCATACCGGGCCTCACGGGGAGGAAGAAACTCGATATGGGCGATGCGATCTCGGAACCGATGATCCAGACGCAACTGGTCCAGGACGGAAGTTACTGACACTCCGATTCCTCCAGCAGGAGATAAAACAGGTGAACAAGGGAGAGGACATCCTGCCGGTTGTGTTCGACTATTGGTAGAAGCAGCCCAGGAGAACCGGTAGTAAGGAATGCTTCGTAGAACTCAGGAACGAGTGCACTGGGGATATCCAATTCTCGTTCGATACCAAATAGAGACCTCTCCAGGGTCTGGAGTCTGCAGTTCGGAAAAACATCTCTCCACCGTCTTCGAGAAAAGTGCAACAGATCAAAATGGACGACTTCGTTCGGGAAGGACATCCTATAATACGCGGCTCTCTCTTGGAGGTAGGGAATGTCAAAACTCTTCCCGTTGAAGGTAACAAATGCTGTACTTTTGTGCAAGTGTGAAAACGCTGCCTCCAAAGCGGCAGGTTCTTCATCGATATCACGGAGTAGATACTGTCTGATATGCACGCGATTGTTTTGCCAGTGCGCCAGCCCGAGAAGGATGATCGGTCGTGAGAATATCCCCAGGGTCTCGATATCCAGAAAAGAGAAGCCCTCCTTCTCAATAGATCCTGCCACCGCTAGGTTCAATGGGTGGGATTTCGGATGTCTTCTCCCAATCCATTCCATCAGGAAATATGCCGCTTTTTTTTCTACGTGAGAAAGGAGGTAGGCGGCATTCTTCCGGTATTTCGGGTGCTGCAGGAGATCACGTATGGTCCGATATCCTCGGTTCTTGAGGCGTTGGGCAGTGACCGGACCGATTCCGTGGATCAGGGTGAGATCGGAAAGGATTTGCTCATCAGTCCCATGAAGTGGCGGGGGATTCCGGATTTCGTGCTGGCTGCAGATACAGAATGCAGAGCCAGACTCCATTCCCACCTCCTCTCCTGAAAACACCTCCTCCACATTCTTATCATGATATTCCAATGCGAGCTGCTCTTTTAGTTGCTGGGCGCGCTCAAACTCAGAGGAAAATATTGTGGAATGTGAGAGGCCAGACTGGAATACGTTACCATCCCGTATCACCTGGTACTCCCGAAGATCAGAAACGTTCCTCTGCCACCGTAATGCGATCGCAGGGACAAATGGAGTGGAAGGGAGATCCATTAATAACCGGAGATTTCAGAGAGGTTTATTAGTAGGTTCCCGCCGTGGTGCGAAAGTAAACCTGATTGCTGTATACATGAATTATGCTATAATTGAAATAAGGCAGGCACAGGGATCTGACGTAAGATTTGCCTTCAACCAATTATTCACTACCCTTACCGTCATCTTTTTTAAGCTGCGAGATCCGTATCTTTCTCTAGCAAATCTTTTCTCGCCATGCGGATCTCGCAGTTTCTATCCCCCATGCACATCGCCCTGATAAAACGTACGGAGTAGTCTTTATGCAGGGTTTCGGTTGCAGATATACAAAATGCAAGACAGGGATTGAAGACAACTGATGAGTTCACCCCCATCTCACGCGTCCGTATCAGGAAGGGGCACCGATTCATAAGGATAACTGCCCGGTCTGGTGAAAGATCGAGAATCTCCCCTCGAAATTCCGGGCCGAATAGAGTTCTTGCTATCTCGAGAAGGCTTGCGGCTAGGCGTTCAGCAGGGGTAACCGGTAGATTAAGTCCTTTTGCGATCTCCTGCACCTCACCCCCAACTTGACACCAGACCTCCTCCACCAGGTGATCACACTCCTCTCCCATGCGCCCGCGAAAAACAACCGCATACAGGACTGGCAGGGATGAAGCTGACCTTGCCGCAATATGCCATCGTGTATCACTGGATATCTCCCTCATGTATATCTTCTTCCAACGATGTTCAGATGATATTCACCTATCATTGATAGGGCTTAATAGATATGGTATGCCCAATGGTGACAGGAACATGCCATAAGAGGAAGTAAGAATGAACAACCCGGAGTTTGGAGAGAACAAAGGTTCGCTTACTGATATCGAAGGTTTTCTCATCGACCTTGATGGGGTTCTGTATACTGGTACGCAACCCGTTACCGGTGCGAGAGAGGTCCTTCGCGTGCTTGAACGGCGTGGATATCCTTATCGCTTCATGTCCAACTCCACCCGGCGATGTCGCGCGTCTATTGCGGAGAAGCTACACCAGATGGGATTTTCAATCAAGCCCTCTCTGATTATCACCCCTGCAATAGCAGCAGCGAACTCCCTGAAAGATAAGGGAAAAGAGTCCTGTATGCTCATCTCCACCGGTGATGTTTATCGGGATTTTGAAGATGCAGGTATCTATATGAGAGATCCTTTTACCAATACGGTAGTGATGGCTGATGCTGGTGATGCCTTCACCTATGGGACCCTGACAGACGCCTTCCGCCTCCTTCTCGCAGGTGCCGATCTGATTGCGCTGGAGAAAGACCGGTTCTGGATGGGAAGGGAGGGACTAATGCTCTCCGCAGGACCTTATGTAGTGGCTCTGGAATTTGCATCGGGAAAGGAATCATCTCTCATAGGGAAGCCTTCTCCTGAATTTTTCCTGCAAGGCGTGCGTGAACTGGGTCTGGATTGTCGTCAAGTCGCCATGATTGGAGACGATATCACGAGTGATATTGGAGGTGCACAGGGCTGTGGTATACACGGAATTCTTGTAAAGACAGGGAAATATCGCAAAGAAGAGGTTCAGCGTTCAACCATCCAACCCTATCTGATCCTTGATTCTATTGCCAACTTACCTGAATATCTCAGAAGATCCCGGTGATTTTGCCTCCCTTAGAGTGTACTATCCCTTGTCTTAAGTAGAGGC
>JAJRCP010000170.1 GCA_028678885.1 Methanomicrobiales archaeon | reverse complement strand
TCGGGTATCTGATCATCTACGCCTATGACTTCGGCCAGATCCAGGTGATCATCGCGGGCATGGTCGTAATCGGGGTCATTGGCCTTTCAATCGATTATCTGCTGAAGAAGGTGGAGCGGGAGCGATTCGCCTGGCAGGGGCTGGACCGATGACCGGGAAACTGCGCATCGATCACCTCACCAAGGAGTTCGTCAGCACCGCGGGTGAGCATGTCATCGCACTGCAAGACATCGATCTGGAGGTACGGGACGAGGAAATCATCTGCCTGCTGGGACCCAGTGGGTGTGGAAAGACCACACTCCTGCGTATCATCGGAGGACTAGATTATGCTACATCCGGAAGCGCGTTCCTGAACGGGGTGCTAATTGACGGACCGGACCCGAAAACGGCGATGATCTTCCAGGAGTACTCCCTCTTTCCCTGGAGAGACGTAATGGGAAATATCGTGCTCGGTCTGGAGATACAGGGGGCGCCCCGCGATAGCAGAATCGCCGCTGCCAGGCAGTACCTCGAACTGGTAGGACTTCAGGGATTTGAGCGAAGTTATCCCTATGAGCTATCCGGGGGGATGCGGCAGCGTGTGGCCGTAGCCCGTGCCCTAGCCGTGGATCCAGAGATCCTGCTGATGGATGAGCCCTTCGGCGCATTGGACGCACAGACCAGGAACCGGATGCAGCTCGAACTCCTCCATATCTGGGAGAAAACCCGAAAAACGGTCATCTTCGTCACCCACAGCGTGGACGAGGCGGTATTCCTCGCAGACCGCGTGGTCGTCCTCACTCGAAGACCGGGTAGGATAAAAGAAATCATCGAGGTTCCCCAGAAACGTCCCCGGGAACGCACTGCACAGGCGTTCATCGAGATCCGGCGGCATGTACTGGATCTGATTGCCGAGGAATCGCCGGCTTCCAGTAAGGTTTAAGACTGCACATTTCCATGTAATATGGCGTATAGTGCTCTGAAGAGATTCTTCGGATATGGGGAAGGTTTTTTGGTATGGTTCGAAAACCAGGAAGAATGTACAGAAATCTTGCGAAGAAAGCGTATACCCGCCGTGAATACATGGGGGGCGTGCCCGGTAGCAAGGTGGTCCAGTTCGATCTCGGTAATCTTCAGGAGAGCTTTCCGGTGGAGATCTCCCTTGTGGCCCTAGAGGCCTGCCAGATCCGGCATACCGCCCTTGAAGCAGCCCGTATTAGCTGCAACCGCTGGCTGATGAAGGATATCGGGAGAGCAAACTTCAGAATGAAGATCCGCACCTACCCCCATCACGTCCTGCGGGAGAACAAACAGGCGACCGGAGCAGGAGCAGACCGGGTGTCTGAGGGAATGCGACTTGCATTCGGAAAACCGGTTGGTTCTGCGGCCCGAGTGCAGTCCCACCAGAAGATCATTTCTATCTTCACGAGTTCATCCTATATCGAGAAGGCAAAGATTGCTCTCGAACACGGGGCACACAAACTTCCCACCCCATGCCGGATGATCGTAGAATAATCCTCTTTTTTGGTTCTTCCTCTTGACCTGGAATGATATAGATTCCCCACGCTCCTAGCCAGTCCGAATCCTGTTTCGGTGCCAAGGCTCTCTTCAGGCAGTATGTCCATTCATCTAACCTAGGGAAAAATGATTATGGCAACGAATCCCCAGTACACAGCATGCAGGATCCCGCCGACCCAGTTCTGTACCAAGCGATTATAAAGGCAACAACCTGTGCTATCACCGAGGCAGAGATCATCCTCCCTTCTGACGTGCAAGCAGCCCTGCGAAGTGCACGAGAGAAGGAAAGAAATCCGGTCGCCCAGAGAGAACTCGATAACATCCTGGAAAATATCGCACTCGCAGAGAGAATCCGGGTCCCCCTCTGCCAGGACACGGGAGTACTTGTCTGCTATGTTACTCTCCCTCCAGCTATCGCGTACACTGCAGCACTCTCCCGTGCGATCGGAGAAGGGGTGCTGGCAGCTACCCAGTGCGTTCCCCTGCGCCCAAACGTCGTAGATCCCTGCTCCCGGAAGAACACAGGGACCAATTCAGGGCATCGAATGCCTGTGATCCATGTGAGACCCAATAATCAGTTCACCATTACCGTGCTTCCCAAAGGAGCTGGTTCGGAAAATGTCTCACGAAGTACTATGCTTCTCCCCTCGCAGACTAAGAATATTTGCAAATTTGTGTTGGAAACGGTTCTGGAAGCAGGGGGAAAACCGTGTCCACCAGTAATTCTTGGAGTCGGAATCGGGAGCACGTTTGATGGGGTGGCAGCGCTTGCAAAAGAAGCGCTCCTGGAACCGATCGATCAGATGAACGTATTCGAACAATCCCTCTGCGATGAGGTGAATAGCCTTGGGATCGGGCCGATGGGACTTGGTGGCAATACGACTGCCCTTGGTGTGAAGGTGAAAGTGGCGGACTGCCACACCGCTTCCCTTCCGGTGGCTGTGAACATCCAGTGTTGGGCATGCCGGCGGGCAACGGCCAAGGTGGAGGTACCGTAATGGAACTGCATACTCCCTTGGGCAGGGAGATCCTGGATCTTCGGGCCGGAGATCTCATCACTCTGTCCGGAACCGTCTATACCGCAAGAGATGAAGCGCATATTCGCATGTGTGCGATAGGGATTCCCTTCAATTCTGAGGGAGCGGTGGTCTATCATTGTGGTCCAGTGGTCAAAGATGAGAGAATTATTGCCGCTGGTCCCACCACCTCCGCCCGCATGAATCCCCTCACCCCCTTTCTTATCGAGAAGGGAGTGAGAGCAATTATAGGTAAAGGCGGAATGGACGGATCGGTGGTGGAAAGCCTTCGAGGGAGGGCGATATATCTTGCATTCAGTGGCGGATGCGCCGTTCTTGCTGCCTCCCGCATGGCACTGAAAGGTATTCTCTGGGAGGATCTGGGAATGGCAGAGGCAGTCTGGGTGATTGAACTGGACCGGCTACCTCTGGTTGTGGGGATCGATGTCCACGGAAATGACCTATTTGCCCAGGTTCGAGAGATGGCAGAAAAAAACTATCATAAGATACAGAGCCATGAAGGTCTTCCCTGCCCGTAATCTCACGTTCTCTCAGGGTGATGGTTTCGATCCTTACCGGAGGGCACGGAAAAGAAGTCGGTAGGATGTTCATATTCGACGAATAATCTCCCTTGTGCTATCAAAAAGGGTACGGGTGAGAGATCCATGAAGGCTACATCCATTCTTTTCCTCTGTAAGTCGTGTTAAGTGGCAAGAG
>JAJRCP010000016.1 GCA_028678885.1 Methanomicrobiales archaeon | reverse complement strand
TGCTGGGTTCACTTATGCGACCCAGATTCAGAAGTCCGGTGCCTGGTACGTGGAAGCAGGAAAGGGCATGGGTGAGACCCTCACTGTCACGAACGAGAAACAGGGTTATACCCTCTCAGATGAAGGAACCTTCCTCGCATTCAAGAGTAATCTCAGCCTGACGCCTCTGGTGACCAAGGGATCAAGCCTGCTGAATGTGTACAGCGTAATGACCGTATACCCCCAAAATCCCGATCTCCGGAAAATCCAACTGGCCAACCAGTTCGTCAATTTCCTGATATCGAATCAGACTATGACCGATATTGGCAATTTTGGTGTCGATAAGTACGGAAAAGGATTGTTCACCCCCATGACGCAGGGCGTGCCACTAGGTGTGACCGCAGACTTTACCACTCCTGCTATCGCCACTAAACCCCTAAAGGTATACCAAGCAGGGAGCCTCAACGTCCCCATGGCAAAATTGGAGAAGATCTTCGAGCAGCAGCACCCCGACATCGATGTACAGCTCTTCTCCGGGGGAAGCGCCACACTGGTAGATCAGGTGAATAAGAACAGCCAGTTCGCGGATGTCTTGGCAAGTGCCGATTATACTCTAATTCCCAAGTATCTGATGCCCAAGAATGCCTCATTCTATGTAAATTTTGCCAATAACAGCATTGTTCTCTGCTATAGCAACATGAGCCAGTACGCGAACACGGTGAACGCGGACAACTGGTATGGGATACTGAACCGTAAGGGAGTGAAGTATGCGATCAGCGACCCGACCACCGATCCTGCTGGTTACCGCTCTCTAATGACGATACAGCTCGCAGAACGGTATTACCCGTCAAATACCATCTTTGAGTCCTTAATTGGGGATCACAGCAAGATAACTACAACCTTTGATGGATCGGTATACACGATCAATGCCACCAATCCTTCACCTGACGGGACAAAATTGACCATCACCAAGACAGGCCCAGACATCGCACCACTCTTGAAAACGGGCAAGGTGGATTACGCCTTCGAGTACAGCAGCGTGGCCATACAGAGCGGTCTCCAATATATCACTCTGCCGGAAGCAATTGACCTCTCCGTACAAGCAGATGCTAAAACGTATGCCACGGTCCAGGTGAAACGTCCCTCGGGGACGACTACGGTCATAGAAACGGGAACACCCATTATTTATGGTGTGACGGTGCCGACTTCGTCCCGTGATCTGGCGATGGGAATTGCATTTGTGAAGATGCTGATCTCCAGTGATGGTCAGGCAATTCTTTCTGCAGATGGTCAGACGCCCATCGTCCCAGCCAAGGGTTATGGCTCGGTGCCAGCTGAACTTCAGGAAACCACCTGATAGATCGATTACCTCTTTTTTCAGGCAAAGCTAAATGATTAAACAAAACCACCTAACAAGGATTTGGGGGCATTCTTTGAGGTTACGGTATGGTAAACGAGATCGTTGATGGGTTTGTTCAAGCATTCTGGCTGATCGTCAACCTTGATCCCGAGGTCATCGAGATCACCCTTCGTTCCCTGGAAATCTCTCTCGCTGCTACCATCTTTGGAGCACTGGTCGCTCTCCCCCTAGGAGGGTTTATTCATTTTCATGAATTCCGGGGAAAACGGATACTGGTAAATATTATTCAGACCCTCTATGCTCTTCCGACCGTAATTGCAGGATTATTCCTCTTTCTGTTTATATCAAGGGCAGGACCCTTCGGATTCCTCGGACTCCTATTTACACCGGGAGGGATGGTGATTGCACAGTTTATCCTGATCCTCCCCATCCTAATCGGCCTCACCATCTCTGCCCTCAGTACAATCGACCGAGATACTCGTCTCACGGTCACGTCACTAGGTGCCTCCAGCAGCCAGTCCGTCTTTACCATCATGCAGGAAGCCCGGTTCGCTATATTTGCCGCCGTTATTCTGGGTTTCGGCAGGGCAATCTCCGAAGTGGGTGCAGCCATGATGATCGGTGGCAACATCCGGGGGGCGACAAGAGTACTTACCACCGCAATCACGCTGGAGACCTCCATCGGCAATTTTTCATTATCTATCGCCCTAGGTATCATTCTCCTAGGAGTCGCGGTTATCGTGAACCTTATTCTGAACGTGGCGCAGCAGAGGTGAATCATTGATCGAGACGGAAAAACTCGGAAAGCAGTATAGCTACAAGGAAATTATCTCGGACGTCACGTTTCGCGTGGAAGAAGGAGAGATGTTTGGCCTCATCGGGCCCAGTGGTGCGGGAAAGAGCACACTCTTGCGTCTTCTCGATCTACTCGAGGAACAGACAGAAGGATCTCTCTCTCTGCTAGGAGAACCAGTCACCCGAAACCCTACTGAGCGTCTCAAATTACGGCTCAGGATGGCGATGCTCCTCCAAAAACCGGTGGTATTCAACACTAGCGTGGAAGGCAATATCGCTCTCGGTCTGAAGTTCCGGAAAGTTGGCAAGGCAGAGACCGCACAGAAAGTCCATGATGCCCTGGACGCGATCGGGCTTACCGGATATGGCACAAGAAAGGCGATCACCCTCTCTGGTGGTGAGGCCCAGCGGGTTGCCCTTGCCAGGGCTATGGTGACCGAACCGGAGATCCTGTATCTCGATGAGCCGACAGCGAACTTGGATCCCCCCTCGACTGAAAAGATCGAACAGCTAGTAGTACGGATGAATAAGGAGCTTGGTACGACGGTTATTCTCTCGACCCATGACTTGCTTCAGGGTCAGCGACTTGCTAAGCGCATTGGGGTACTCATGAATGGAAAGCTTCTCCAGACAGAAACAACCCGGAAGATCTTCCATCAGCCGCAGAGCACTCAGATCGCACGATTCGTGGGAATGGATAACCTAATCGATGGAAAAGTGATTGCGACCGATCGCGAAGAAGTTACCATTGCGACAGGTAATGTGGAGATCCATGCACTTTCCTCCTATCCAGTGGAGACGAAAGTAACTGCACTTTTCCGTGGAGAAGACGTAACTATTGATCTTTACCCCCGATCCACCACCAGCGCAAGAAACCTGCTGCACGGGACCATCGAGAAGCTGGTTCCGGTAGGACCCTTCGAGCATGTGCTAATCGATTGCGGTGTTCTTATCATTGCGCTGGTCACCATCCGTTCGGTGGAAGATCTGGGGCTTGCCCCAGGAAAGGAAGTGTGGGTCTCTTTCAAGGCGACTGCTGTCCACGTCATAGCCCAAAATAGTTAATCTAAAAATATTAACAAATTACAAAATAAAATACTTTTTAATATTGCGAGAATTACATTACTTCTTGTTCCTCATGCGGAACGTGGGGAACTGAACATATGCACCATGTTGGACCTGCGGATGTCCAGGGCAGAAACATCCGCAACAGCCATTTATCCATCGACATTTTTTCGGATCTTTTTTACAGCAATTTTCCGGGTTCGTGGAAAAGTAGATTAATTTAATCGGCCGACTTTTCAATCGCGGATGATCTCCTCATAATATCCATTAACTGCTTGAACAAACAAGACTGCCTTTCCCCGCAACAGGGAGGGTTTTGGAAATTTCCTGAACCTGATATTCCCCTCGGTGACGGATAGTCCATCAGCAGTCAGAATCAGGTCCACCCCTCCTTTGAGAAGTATGGCTGAATCCTGTATATCGTGAAGATCCCGCAGGTGGTCTTTCTGGACAAATCTCCCGTCATTGCCGGTGGATGCAAGTCCGATTCCGGCAAGTGCACCGATTACCCCTCCCTCAGTTCCACCGAGTCCTTCGAGCAGGATGTCGCTATATTTCGCGATCGTTCGTGCCTGCGCCTGTGTTAGTATGGTTCTTTTTGCATCTATCCCAAAGGCCACTGCGGAAGGTCCCAGTGATAAGGTATCGGCAACAGCAATTCCCGGATCGCTCCCTTTCACCTGATGATCGAGCAGTATTTCACGAGTAAGTGCGAATATTTCATCTCGGTCCCCTCCCTCGCAATGAATTACCTCACAACTATTGTGTGAAGTATACGGAATATCGGGGTGGACATAGAGTTGGTGCCGGGTGATCCCAGTAACAGTGCAGTTCGGGGAAAGCCGGGAGGCAACTGCTCGGGCAATCCTCCCTGTTCCCGGAGTATCCGGCATGTCAGTATCATCGATACCTACATAGATGGTCATGGTGGTTATGGAGGTGCTGTAACCAGCTATTTGCGTTAGATGACCGATTAAACACTTCGGCTGTATCTGTCACCATTCACCTTCGTATATATCAATAATGTGAATCCGGAATAAAAAATGCAGTTATTTTTAGAGAAATACTTATTCTTCCTTGAGGATCACGAGTTAATCATAAATAATTAACAGCGCGGCTCCTCCCATACCAAAAACAGGACTGACTGCACCGGTGGATATTACTCTGCCTAGCATAGTTCTCCACCTCTCGCACCAGATGCTTATTCTGCACGGATAATGGTGCCGATCTTCTCTCCGCGCAGAGCGCGCCCGATATTTTCTGGTACAAACCCGTTTACGATTCGCACCTCCCTGACATGGCGTGCATGCGGGAGGAGTTCCACTACCTTGGGTTCAAGTACCATATCTTCCATGTCCATATTTAGGAGCGCTGGAGCAGTGATTTCCGGAATGAACTCTGCATCCGGGTATCGGGTGGGATCCCTCGTATACAATCCGTCAACATTTTTTACTAGGATGCAACTCCTTGCACCCAGAACTTCAGCGATAAGGAACGCACCCGTATCGGTGCGATGCGGCGGAATGGCACCGAATTCGGCAGGATGCTCGTACAAACCGTAGGGGGGTGTTCCATGCATAACGGGGAGAACCCCAAGCTCAAGTAGCATGGGGAGCTCAAGAAGGTCGCTGGTGTGAATTCTTACCCCGTGACAGGGAGAGAGAAGAATAGAGACCATGATTGCGTTCTGCTCGCTGATCTTTCCGGCGAGTTCAGCAAGGACACCTGTCGGCATGCCCAGGTCAAGACCTACATCCATGATATGTCGTACTCTCACCCCACCCCCGGTCACGATAAGCATCTTGTAGGTCTGGGAGAGTCCACAGATCTCCTTTACTAGAGGCAATACAACGGATTTTCCAAAATCGATAAGTCCATGGCCACCTATTTTCACCACATTCAGGTCAGGGAGAATTCGTAATTGATCCCTGCCTGCATACGATCGGAGGAGACCTTTTCGTACCAGTGTTTCCCCTTGAAGTCTGTTCTCTATCTCGAAACGTTGTCGTGCCATATTTGACCTGTGAATAGTGTTTGTGCCGCGAGATAATAGAATCCTTTATATACCAGTTGGTATAAAACCAGATGGTATATCAATTGATTTAGAAAAATATTAGAAATCACTCAACAAATCAGCGGGTGAAAGGGTATGATGAAAATTTACGTAAGAGGAAGACAGAAAGTCGGAGAGGGAGTGAAACAACCCATGTTTCGCATCCTTGCCGTGACTGGAGGATCCCTCCAAATCCAGGCAATCCATTTCCGGAAGATAGAGATCGAACAAATTGCCAAAGATGTGGGGGCACAGGTGGTATATCTGGAGCCCGCAGCAGAAGGAACTAGGAAAAAGTAAAAATTCCCTATTTTCCCGTGCGGTACTTTATTGACTTACTCTCCCAGAAATATGTGGGAAGGCATGGTAGATCTCGATATAGACGTGATTTTTGACGCTGCACTACATATTCAGCTAAATATCGAGAAGACTATCTCGATCAATTTTACCGAATCTGGGGTCAGTATCAAATTTCCTACCACCCGCAGGCTCGCCGAATTCCTGGAAGTTCCCCATTATTACGTGCTCCCTTATTTTGCAATGATGGAGAAGGACGCTCTCGTCACCCGGGCTGAGCGGGTGGGTATTATGACCACTCCGAAGGGTACGAGAAAATTGATCGAGTTGATGAGCACTCGTTATCGGTGTGAAACTGAGTTATTGCTGGGGCCAATCGTCTTCCAAGAACTCGTCCGCCACGCTCTGGACCAACTCTGAGGCTTTCGATATCCGCTTCTTAATAAAGAAAAAGGTCGTAGTACTCCCCATGCAGGTGACCACCCTTGCCAGTGGCAGCAAGGGAAATAGCATCTATCTTGAAGGGAGTTCCGGTGCATTACTCATCGATGCAGGGTTAAGTGCCCGCGAGATTCTCTCGCGTCTTGCCGCAGCTGGAGGGAAACCGTATTTGATACGGGCATTACTTGTCACCCATGAGCACGGAGATCACATCCGCGGCGCCTCCTCCCTTGCGCGGAAACTCGGCGTACCGGTACTCGGAACCCCAGGATCTCTGTCTGAGGTTCTTCGTACTGCATCCAGCCGGTCACCACCTCCGGTGATGCGCTGTCATTATGGCGAGGAACTCACCATTGAAGATTTTTATATCCATCCGTTTGCCACCTCTCACGATGCCCTAGAACCCTGCGGGTTCATGATACGAGATGGAGATCTCACTTTCGGATGTTGCACTGACACCGGTCAGGTCTCACCGGATCTTTTAACATATTTCCGCCGCTGCGAGATGATGGTGCTGGAGAGTAACCACTGTCCAGTGATGCTCGAGAATGGCCCATATCCGGTGATGCTGAAAAGAAGAATCCGGTCAAAAAAAGGGCATCTTTCCAACAGAGCAGCGGGAGAATGCCTACGGGCGCTTGCCCGGGATGTTCCCTGCATCCAGCTTGCTCACCTATCTGAGATCAATAATACTCCTGTGAAAGCACTCTCCAGTGCACAGGAGGCACTCGGTCTGTTTGCAGACGCGGTTGATCTCTTTGTTGGTCGTCAGCACGAGATATCACCCACCAGATACCTTTAGAGGAACAAAATAAATATCCTGTCCGAAAGGGAGTTGGAGGATAACGGGATTCCATGCGATTTATTGACTTTGCACGGTACTGTGAGCGACTGGAAGAATTATCAGGCCGCCTGGAGACGATCGATCTCCTGAGTGAGATGCTTACCCCTCTCTCCGAAAACGAGCTTCCCGTCGTAGTACGTTTCATCATGGGAAAGATCTTCCCAGACTGGAGCCCGCTGAAACTAGGAATTGGCCCCAACCTGCTGTATGAAGCAGTTGCCTACGTGGTGGGAAAGAAGAAAGAAACTGTCATACGTGAGATCAATCGGACAGGGGATGCAGGGAAAGCCATCGAGTATCTGATTGCGACCAAGGAGCAGACCTCATTTTTCCAGGTTGAACTCGATACAACGGAAATATATCAGGAGTTCGAGCAGATCGCCCAGATGGAGGGAAAAGGATCGCAGCGGGAAAAGCTCCTCGCGATACGGAAGTTGTTCGGTAACGCCAGTCCCTTGGAGGCCCGGTACCTTGCTCGAATTACCCTGGAGGAACTCCGCATTGGTGTGGGTGAGGGAAATGTACGGGATGCAGTCGCCAAGGCGTTTAATGTGGAAGTCGCCCTTGTGGAGCATGCGTATCAGGCCATCAACGACCTAGGAGAGGTTGCACGGCTTGCCCGCGAAGGGGAAAAAGCGTTGAAAGAGGTCCATATCCAGATCTTCCGCCCGGTAAAGATGATGCTTGCTCAGCAGGGGAGCATCTCAGATATGGTGAAGGAGTATGGGGAAGTGGCGGCAGAATTTAAGTATGACGGTTCCCGCTTCCAGTTCCACAAAAAGGGTTCCACATGCAGGCTGTACTCCAGAAAACTGGAGGACGTAACCGATGCACTTCCCGACGTTATCCGGCAGCTGCTTCCTGTGACGAACTCGGACATAATCCTAGATGGAGAGGTGATCGCGGTGAAGGACGGAAAACCCCGCCCGTTTCAATTTGTGCTCCGAAGGTTTCGACGCAAGTATGAAGTTGCTTCATTTGCCGAAGAGATTGAGCTCGTTCCGCACGTTTTCGATATTCTCTTCTATAATGGAAAGACTTTAATCGATGAACCTCTCCGCGATCGCCGTGCTTGCTTGGAAAAGGCACTTTCCCATTATATCGCTCCACAGGTGCGCAGCAGTGATGTGCACAACCTTGAAGAATTCTATCACCAGGCACTAGAAGCCGGTCACGAAGGCATCATGGTGAAAGATCTAGGGTCACGGTACACCCCCGGGATACGGGGAAAGAGCTGGGTGAAGAT
>JAJRCP010000169.1 GCA_028678885.1 Methanomicrobiales archaeon | reverse complement strand
TATCTCCGAGAATCACCGCAACATCGTCCTCCTCAGCCCAGTGTTCCGCGAGACCAAGCGCCTGTGCGATCCCACCGGCGGTATCCTGAATCTCGTAGGTAAACCGTGCTCCCCATTCAGAACCTGAACCGAGTAGCTCGAGAAAATGTCCCGCATGGCCTCTGCCGGAAACAATCATGATCTCATCAATGCCGGCATCAAGAAGAGTCTGAAGCGGGTAATAGATCATCGGTTTGTCATAAACAGGAAGAAGATGCTTGTTGGTCACCTTGGTGAGAGGATGAAGCCGGGAACCTGTTCCACCTGCAAGGATTACACCTTTCATGTATGTACCTCTCTTCCTTTCATTTTTAAATAATCGGCAAGGGCATCTCTCCATAAGCGGAGGGAATCTGTCTTTGTATTCACAAGCACGGAATATTTTGGTCTTCTTGCTTTTCTCGGGAATTCTTCAGTAGTGCAGGGAATCGCGTTGGGGATGATCGCTCGCGCAAATTCATACCAGGAACAGACACCGTCATTGGTGAGGTGATAGATGCCGGGATTTTTCTTAACTATCTCTGGTGTTTTTTGGGCGAGATCATTCGTGTAGGTGGGTTTGCCAAACTGGTCATTTACCACCTTGACCTGCTCTGTCTTTCTGGAAAGATCGATCATGGTATCCACAAAGTTCTTGCCATATGGTCCAAAAAGCCAAGAAGTGCGGATGATTCGATAATCGTCCATACGCTTCATAACATTCTGCTCCCCCAGGAGCTTGGATTCACCATAGACATTGATGGGGTGAGGGATATCGTCCTCCTGGTACTCCTGTTCCGTGCCATCAAAGACGTAATCCGTGCTGAAATGGACAAGCACTGCACCGATCTGCTCACAGGCCTCTGCAAGATACCCCGGGGCGATGCCATTTACCAGCATCGCGTAGTCGCGATGATCCTCACTGCCCTCCACATCGGTATACGCAGCACAATTGATTACAATGGCCGGTCTCAATTTGTTAAAATATAAGGAAATCTGATCCTGTTTTGTGATGTCAAGCTGCCGGCCACAAAAGACGGCTTTCCGCAATACGGAACGGAATGCGTGGCCAAGCATGCCGTTGGCCCCCAGGACAAGGATGACCTCGGCATCCTGTGTCTCTTCTTCGTTCACTTCTTGAGGGGCTTCCACCACCACTCGTTCCTCCGATACCATTCGATCGTTTGAACCATCGCATCTTCAAATTTGTATTCCGGCTGCCAGCCTGCTCCCCGGATTTTCGAACAATCCAGAGAATACCGGAAATCATGACCAGGGCGATCTTTGACGTATTCAATCATGGATTTGTCCTTCCCGAGAAGTTCGAGGATTAGATATGTGATCTCCAAATTGGTTTTCTCGTTCCTTCCCCCAATATTGTAGATCTCCCCCGGTTTCCCGCGATCCATTAAAAATTCGATAGCCCGGCAGTGATCAAGAACGTATATCCAGTCCCGCACGTTCTTTCCGGTTCCGTATACTGGAACATTTCGTCCCTCGAGGAGGTTGGTGATGAACAGTGGGATCAGCTTTTCCGGATACTGATAAGGCCCGAAATTGTTGGTACAGCGGGTGATCAATGCCGGCAGGTCATGGGTGGTATAGTACGCATGTACGAGCAGGTCTGAGGCCGCTTTGCTAGCGCTGTAGGGACTAGAGGGATGGAGGTTATCAAACTCAGTAAAAGATCCTGAAGCGGTGCTTCCATACACCTCATCCGTAGAGATATGAATGAACTGTGTTATTCCATGGTGGAGGGCTGCATCAAGAAGAACCTGGGTTCCGAGCACGTTGGTCATCACAAATGGGGAAGAGTCAGTGATGGATCGATCTACATGGCTTTCCGCTGCAAAGTGGACCACAGTTTCGATAGAATGCTTATGGAATACGAGATCGACAAGACGTTTGTCGCAGATATCCCCTCTGATGAAAGTATACCGCGGATCACCTACCAAATCCTGCAGGTTTGCAATATTACCTGCATAAGTGATTTTATCAAGATTAATGATAGAATAGCCATTCTCCTCTGACAGTACATGCCGGATAAAATTGGATCCTATAAAACCACAACCCCCGGTCACCAGGATATTCATGTACAGATCACCCGTGTTTCAACCCGGGAGCAAGGCCCCAATCATAAGCGATCTCTGGAGTATCCGGTGGCAGGCGGTATTCATCGGGTTTCTGGTAATCATAGGGTAGCGTGGGAATGCTCAGAAAATAGGCAGTTTCCGTCCCAATCGCCTTAAATCCATGAAATACGCCCGGGGGGACGGAGATTATTTGTGGATTCCTTTCGCCGATGAATAATTCCATCAGGTTACCATGAGTAGGAGAATCCTCCCGGCCATCGTGGAGGGCGACCTTCATCATTCCTCGAACACAGGTAAAATTATCCGTCTGTTTCTTATGGTAGTGCCAGGCCTTCACCACACCCGGATATGCTGTTGTAAGATAAACTTGACCAAACTGGGTGAACAAATCGTCATCACAGCGCAAAATCTCCATCAACCAGCCTCTTTCATCAGGAACCACTTTTAAATTTTTGATGATTACACCTTGGATGGCAATTCCCATAATAAAGGATTGCCTCTCCCCTTAATAAAAATGAGCAACAATTCATGAGAATTGATACCTAAATGGGAAATGTGAGATAGCTTATAATTTATTGACGCAACATTAGTTATAAAAGGTGATCCATGGTTAATACAAATATAGAAAAATTTCGGCCTTATTTTATCCTTATTCTGATAATTATTCTGGCCGTATTCGCAATCTGGATTCGGCTTCTGACCATGCCTCAGCTGTTCGGGGATAACCAGTTCCTTCTCGGCGAAGAACCGGATATTTCTTACAACCTGCGATTGGTCGAGCAGATGATCGCGAACTTTCCTTCGTATCCTAGTTTTGAAGCGATGACAAAGTATCCTTATGGAACTCTGATTACATGGGGGCCTTTGTTTACATTCATTGTAACTGCATGTTGTATTCTGACTGGGGCAGTCACGAAGCCGGAAATAGTTGGCGTGGCATACGCGGTACCACCAATTCTCGCGGCGATCATGATTCCAGTAATGTATTACCTAGGGAAAATGTTGTCCAATTGGAAAACGGGGTTAATTTCGGCGATTTTTATTTCGATCGTATCAGGCCAGTTCCTGTACCGATCCCTCTATGGTTTTGCGGATCACCATGTCGCAGAAGTTCTTTTCAGTACCATCTTTGCGCTAGCTTATGTCGCAGCCTTGGTGCATATCAAGACTCAAAAGATGGATTACCGTGATCTCCAAACCCTAAAAAGTCCTCTTGTCTTCGGGATTCTCGCAGGATTTTCGTTCGTATTAGGTCTCTGGACCATGCCTACCATGGTTTTATTCGCTTTAATCACTGCATTATTCACTCTGATACAATTCTCGATTGATTTTTATAAAGGCAAAAAAAGCGATTATTTACTGTTCATCAATATTATTACTTTTCTGATTGTAATCCTGGGAACGCTTGTAGTCGGCCTTAGAACATCTGGATTCGATCTTGTGTTGTATTCTCCGGCACATATCATAGCGTATGGTTTGATCATTACAGGTTCACTTATACTCTATGCTCTTACGCAGGTCATTGAGACGAAGAAAATCTATTATCCTCTCTCCATCGCAGTCATTGGTGTCGTAGGATTGGGATTAGTATATCTCTTGTTCCCCGGTGTATTTTCTGCATTCATTGGCAGCTTCAACCTGATGTTTGGAGCTGGTGCAGTAACCCTTACCATTCAGGAACTGCGTCCCTGGTCCCTGACGGAAGCATGGTACACGTTCGGTTTCGGATTCATCCTTGCTCTTGGTGGCATAGGTTATACCATCTATCGTAACATCAAGGAAGAGAAACCGGAACAGATCTTCCTGCTGGTGTGGGCGCTGGTCATCCTCTACGCGACCTTCAACCATGTCCGGTACGAGTATTATCTAGGCCCGGTCATCGCTATCTTAGCAGCCTTAGTGACGGGAGCGGTGCTCTCTAAAGGATATCCTGAGGTACAGAAATTTCTATTAAAACGGAAGAAAACCAAACCAGTTGCTGAAGAGAAACCCGCACTGAAAAGGAAAGGGAAGGCGGAAAAGAAAGCCGCGGCGAAGAGCAGTTATGATGCCTCTCTGGTGATAACATTCTTCCTAGTTGCGGCATTCGGGGTGCTGTTCGTTGGAATGTCCACGAATTATGACTATCAGATTGGCAATGCTTTAGGCTACAATACCATGCATCCCGACTGGCGGGAAACGCTCGAATGGATGGGAAATAATACCCCAAGTCCTGGCATTGATTACTACACCATCTACAACCAGAACACCTTCCAATATCCCCCTCAGTCGTATGGTGTGATGTCCTGGTGGGACTACGGACACTGGATCACCTTCTTTGGTCATCGCATCCCCCATGCTAATCCATTCCAGGAAGGGGTTGTAGGGGTAAACGGTTCTGCTTCCTTCTTTATTTCACCGACTGAGATTCAGACAACAACAATCGCCGATAACTTGGGAACAAAATATGTAATCACCGATTTCGAGATGGACACCGGGAAGTTCTGGGCGATGGCCACCTGGTACAACGAGACTCTGGGAGCCGCCCCTTATAGCGATGTCTTCCTGATCACATCGCCGGAGAATCCTCTGTCCTATGAACCGGTCACCCTGTACCCGCAGAATTATTTTGAAACCACCATCTCCCGACTGCACAACTTCGATGGATCCATGACCGATCCATCGACGGTTTACTACATCGTGTATGCCGATGGATCCCAGCAGACCAATTATTACCCCGTCATCACCCAGGCCCAGGCGATGAATGCTGCAACCGCTATCGAGATGGCGAAAAACTACAACGCGAATGCGTCGACCGGCTACCATGCGACCGTGTCCAGTAATTCATTTCTCAAGCCCCTCCAGAGGGTGCCGGCACTGGAACACTTCCGGCTCATCTATGAGTCTTCGACCAATGCCTTAGGCGAACAGGC
>JAJRCP010000168.1 GCA_028678885.1 Methanomicrobiales archaeon | reverse complement strand
GATACTTCCTGTCTCTTGTATGCAAAAGCCTTTCCGGTGAGGCTATTGACACTGGTAATCGCAGACCTCGCTGGAAGCAACATACCAAGCTCCGTTCCTCCAATTCTGTTCAGAACCGTCCTTCGCTCATCACCATTGCATGTGTTCCTTTCAGAAGAGATTTGGTTATTATATCCGAAAAGGGATTCGGGAGATATACCACTTCCACCACGTAAACCGCTAACCACGACGATCACAAGTACAGGATCGGGAAGGATAATTCCTGGATCGATAAGTTCTGGAAAAGGCAGCCCCCGATTTCCTTTTTATCAGAATCCTTCCGCTGAAGGTCTCCATGAAATGGCTTCCCCTCCGTCCCGTTCTTATTCAGGTGCAATGACAGGATGTACCCCCATACTGATGCCGGTTCTTGATGTATTCTGATAAAGATATCGGGTCACGGCAGGAACCGGACAATCTTCCATCATTTGACTCACAAATACGGGATTTTCTGATGTGAAGATTCTCTTCCTTGAATGAATTATTGACAATTTTTTAATCCTTCTTGTATTGGGAAGCTACATATCCGCAATTCTCTTATATCCTGCTCCCCCAACCGATGGTGTATGGTCGAAGTGAAGGTGTACTCCACGAAAAACTGCCCTTACTGCCGGATGACCAAGGCCTTTCTGGAAAAACACGGTATAAAATACGTGGATATTGATGTAGGTGCAGATAAAGAGGCCGCACAGGAGATGATAGATATCTCCGGTCAGTTCGGGGTACCGGTGACGATATGGGGAGATGAGATGATTGTGGGATTCGACTCTGAAAAGTTGAATGAACTTGTGGGGATAGGTGCTACTAGAGAAGAGTCGGATGTCGTGATCATCGGAGCCGGTCCTGCAGGCCTCACTGCGGCCACGTACTGCACCCGGAAATCACTCTCCACCGTTATCATCAGTGAAGATATCGGTGGACAGGCACTCTGGAGCTGGTCGATTGATAATTACATGGGATACCGCATGATCACCGGTGAAGAACTAATGCAAAAATTTGAAGAACAGATCAAGGCTCTCCCTATTCATTTGGAACTCGACCGGATTACCTCGGTGAAAAAGAGTGATAGCAGATTCGCCATGGAGACCGTCACGGGCAAAACTCTCGTGGCAAAAAGCCTCATCATCGCGAGCGGAAAACATCCCGTCACCCTCGGAATCAGGGATGAGGATACGTACATTGGTCACGGAGTGAGCGTCTGTTCGACCTGTGATGGACCGTTATACAAAGGAAAAAAGGTAGGTGTGGTGGGGGGAGGAAACTCCGCATTCCAGACTGCCATCGAGATGAGCGGGATCGCACAATGGGTGTATCTAATCGTCCGAAGAACGGTAAAGGCCGATGAGGCATACCGGAAGAAAGTAGAGAACATCAAAAATATCACCACCTTCGTGAATACCGAGGTGACCGCATATCATGGAAAACCCCTGTTAAATGCAATCACTATTATGGATAGGGAAACGGCAAAAGAGACAAAAATTGATGTGGATGGACTTTTTTTGGATATCGGTCTCACCCCGAATACGGGTTTCCTGGGTGATCTGGTCAGAAAAAATGAATTGGGTGAAATAATCATCGATCTGAACTGTCATACAAGTGTCGAAGGGATCTTTGCCGCAGGTGATGTTACCAATATTAACGGAAAACAGATCATTATTGCCGCAGGGGAGGGGGCAAAAGCGGCATTAGAGGCGTACAACTACCTGATGAAGACATAAACCGATGGCTGAAGATAGCTGTACGACAAAACACAATTCAATACCAATATGCCTTAAAGGGAATTCGGTGCTGGATACCCCTCTTCCGCTGCCGATGAGAAATCCTCCTCCCGATGGAAAGATCTCTCGTCTCTCCAACGAAATCATCATTACTCCGGGAATATTCGCCTTTTTACCATTGGTAAAAGATCTCGATCTTCCGAAGAAAATCTGATTCCCTTAACACTCTCCTCTCAAATTGATTGACGTTGTGGATAATACCAAATATCTCTCCTCAACTGCATTCACATTTACCTTGGGGAACCTATCAAGGTTGATGTATCCCTCTTCAGCCGGAAAACCGTTCTTCTCCAGTTATCGAATCGAACATGGTTTAAACAATCGAAACCGAATATCCCCTGAGGAGCTCTCTTGCAGATTCTCACCGTCCTCACTTTTGTGATTGCCTTCCTGCTTATTTTCTGGGGATATCTAGTGGGAGTGAAAGGGAGATCTTCACTTATCCCAGGATACATTCCTGAACGTGTGCAGAATAAACAGGGGTATGTACTCTGGATCGGGTATAATCTGATGGTTATGGGTACTCTCGGCATAATAGATGGAGTTTTTCAAGCGGTTTTTCCCCTGACCTATCTGGCCATGTTTCTCGCGTATGCGGTTGTCATCATACCTGTTCTGAGCGTACGAATCATCACAGGAAAAATGCGATATGAGGTGCACTGACAAGGTTTGGAGAGGTTGACTGCGTGGAACTGAGCCTTCTTTCGAGTATCGTGGTCATTTTTGGTCTTTCTGTCGTGGTTATCTTTCTCTTTAACCTCCTGCGAATCCCTGCAATTGTTGGTTTTATTCTCACCGGACTTTTAGTCGGGCCGCACGGGCTCAGTCTGATTAGTGCGGTAGCCCAGGTCGACACTCTTGCTGAAATAGGTATAATCCTCCTTCTATTCACAATAGGACTTGAATTCTCCTTCCGCAGCCTGTGGAAGATACGGAAGAACACTTTCCTGGGGGGTTCACTGCAGGTACTTCTTACAGTATGCTTTGCTACGGCGGGATGTCTTATATATGGTTTACCCATACGGGAATCCATCCTGATCGGGTTCCTTGTAGCCCTCTCCAGCACGGCGATTGTCCTGAAACTCCTTCAGGAAGGAGGAGAAGTGGATACTCCTCACGGGAGTATGATACTTGGTATCATGATCTTCCAAGATCTCATCGCGATTCCCATGATGCTTGCCCTACCTTTTCTCGCAGGAATAGGAATCCTTGGAGGAGAATCACTTTTCATGATGTTTTTGCAGGATATCGCGATCATTGTCTTTCTTATCGCCAGTGCGAAATGGTTCGTTCCATTTCTTCTTTTTCAGATCGCAAGGACCCGGAATCGCGAACTTTTTCTTCTGTTCGTTGTGCTGATCTGCATTGGAGTCGCATGGCTCACCTCCCTCGCTGGTCTCTCGCTTGCTCTCGGTGCTCTTATTGCAGGCTTGATCATCTCAGAATCTGAGTACAGCAACCAGGCGATCGGGACTATCATCCCGTTTCGAGACATATTCACCAGCTTCTTTTTTGTTTCCGTAGGGATGCTCCTTGACCTTAAATTTGTTACCGCAAATTGGGTATTCATTCTTCTTCTGGTAATACTTGTCATCATTCTGAAAGGAGCAGTGGGAGCAGGGATACCCATGCTGCTCGGGTATCCAGTCCGCACGATAGTCCTCGTAGGATTGGCACTCGGCCAGATAGGAGAATTTTCTTTCATCCTGTCGCGCAGCGGGCTGGATTTCGGGCTCCTCTCTCCTGACATCTATCAGGTCTTCATCGCTGTGACACTTGTCACAATGGCTATCACGCCTTTCCTCCTGTCTGCCGGTAACCGCAT
>JAJRCP010000167.1 GCA_028678885.1 Methanomicrobiales archaeon | reverse complement strand
GATACTTTTTCGCCTCCAGCTGAAGAGATTCTCCTGGTTTGAGGACAGCGACTCGCAGGTCGGTAGTTCTCTCTATAGCAGTCTTAAATGCAATCGGATCCTGTTCAATCACCGGCCAAGTAGAATAATGCATTGGGATCACAAGAGGGGCTCCAATAAACTGGGCAGCCATCATTGCTTCGCTTGGCCCCATAGTATAGGTGCTCCCGATGGGAAGTAGGGCAACATCGGGGTGATACAGTTCCCCGATCAACTTCATATCAGAAAAAAGTCCGGTATCACCCGCATGATATACCTGCACCCCGTCCATCCCGATGACATATCCGGCAGCACCTCCCCCGTAAACGATCGTTCCATCCAGATCAAGTCCGCCACTGTGGAATGCAGGGGTCATGGTGAAAGTCACCCCATCCTCAATGACCGTTCCTCCGATGTTCATTCCCCGTGTAGAAAGGCCTTGCTTGGCGAGAATTTTTGCAGTTTCGTTTATCGCAATAGTTCTGCAACCCAGGCGGATCGTTTCGCCTAGATGGTCTCTATGGCCGTGTGTAAGGGCAACCATATCCGGGTGTTCCGGGCGTTCCTCATCAGGAAAAAAAGGGTCGACAAGCACCTTTCGAGAACCCAGGAGGAGAAAACAAGCATGACCTATCCACGTCAATCGCATACACTGACAAAATGCGATGCCGGGTAAAAAGAATTGTGATAGTGCAAGGATATTCTTTCAGAAGATAGAAAACCGTCGCGAAAAATCAAGCAGAGTGGTACTGGGTGTTTCTTTTCGCCGAAAATACGTTTATAGACAGGGTTGTCCGGTGAAAAAAAGGTAAGTTGCTGCGGAAATGGAGAATATTATTGCATCAATTGTAGTACCGCACCTAATACCATTTTATAAATATTCTCCAAACAGCCCTTTGGATCCGGTTATTTTGCAACTTCCGATTCGAATCCCTTAAACAATCCCATAAACAGGATCAAAACTGGGATACTCTACAGTCTCCCTATCCACATGAGAAACGACTAGATCCACTTAAGCACCATTGGGCTTGTGTGAGTAAGAATACCATATCATGGGCAATCATCATCAGATGCTCGAACTCGTCATCAAAAAGTGTGTATATGCCACCTTGATTATGTAAGTGCCGCATTTGGGGTAGGGTAATATTAGGAATTCACGCCCCTGAGTATGTATACATAAAAAGATAAAATAAGGGTAAAAATGAGGGATTTTGTCTCTTAATTTTTGAGAGATTGGTAAAATATGGAATTTAAATTAGTCCTATTGCATCATATCTGCCATATCGGCTTCGGTGATATCGATAGCTTCGGCAAGCCCGTCGTTCGTGACACTGCGTGTCATCTGCTCTGAGAGATCCCGATCTTCCATTACTCCCTTGATACGGTCTAGATACGGTTCGATAGTTTCGTCCTGCTCCTGCTCGATGATATGCCGGTACTCACGGAAAGTGGAGGGACTGATGCCCAATCGCTCGCTCACCTCTTTCATGGTGAGTTCGGAGTCAATCAGCGATTCCATCTCCTGACGATTGAACGGCATGTCGAAGTCAAGATCCCGGAAGAGCTTTAGCCTCACCCGGGCCCGGGCAACGGTCTTTGAGAGCTTCTCATCCCCTAAAGCACGGGCGATCTCGGTGTCATTCTTCCCTTCGTAATACAAGAGCACGAGACGTGCCAGCTGTCGGGGAACGAGTTTGGTTTTGAAGAGTCCCTGATCAAGGATCTCCCGCATGATAAGGGCGATCTCGCGTTCTATTGCCTCTTTATCTCTCAGAGAGCCGTGAATTTTCTTCATTGGTTCGACGATCTTCGTCTTATTGGTGATATTTGCGAAGAGTTCAAAGAGCTGTTGTTTGCGTATGTTCGTTGTCATTAGCATCTCACACTAAATACGGAATAAGAGCCACTTTATCATATATAAGGATAACGATATAGCCAAAAATGGAAATTGGTCATTTATAAAGAATTGCACAGGATCGATTCCTTCAAATCAGTAAGCACGATAGATGTTTTATCCTGATGGTCCTAATATATAAAGATACGGGAATTTCATGAGCGATATCTACGAAAACGTCATGGAGCTTGCCCGCCGGCGTGGTTTTATCTGGCCGACAGCAGAATGTTATGGTTCCATGGCAGGATTCATCGATTACGGGCCTCTGGGGGCGATGATGAAGCGGAGGATTGAGAATCTCTGGAGGGATTTTTACGTGATCCGGGAGGGATATTATGAGATTGAATCACCCACCATCGGTGCAGAGCCAGTCTTTGTTGCTTCAGGCCATGTAAAGGGCTTCAGTGACATGATGTGTGAGTGCCCGCATTGCGGAGAGTACCTACGGGCTGACCATACAGTCGCAGGTGCAGGGAAAGACTGCCCGGCGGGGGGGTCCTGTGAAGAGATCGCGGATATCCTCCGTCATATACCCTGTCCTTCGTGTGGGACAAAACTCGGGCCACTTGTCGTCTACAAATTCAATCTGATGTTTCAGACTACCATCGGTCCAGGATCACAGAGAAAAGGGTACCTCCGCCCAGAGACCGCACAGGGTATGTTTACCGATTTTACGAGGCTCCTGCGATTTTACCGGGACAAGCTGCCCTTCGGAGCGGTCCAAATCGGGAAGGCCTATCGGAATGAGATCTCACCGCGTCAGGGAATGATCCGGTTGCGGGAGTTCACGCAGGCAGAAGCGGAGATCTTTGTTCACCCGGATAAAAAAAGCCATCCTGCATTCTGCCGCTATGCTTCCTATGAGGTACCACTTCT
>JAJRCP010000166.1 GCA_028678885.1 Methanomicrobiales archaeon | reverse complement strand
GCTGGTCAAGGAAAGCAGGATCTCTGTTTGTATAGCGGACATGGGTGTACCCGCACATCAGACACTGCCCCCAGGAGCAACCACCGCTGCGAAAGATTACGGTCAGGCATGGCCGCGTTTCACCCGAATAATACTCTTCTCCTCTCCAGCAGGCAGCAGGTTTCTCATATTCTTCAAATACCATCAATAGAATATCTATTGATCATATGTTCATGAAAAAGATCGCCCTGATGCTGATTCTTTGTAGCATTCTAATCGGTGGAGCGAGCGCGTATATTGTTATAGTTACTGGTCCCGAGACAATTGATGCTGGGGAAGTCCTAAAGGTAAACGGGACGAGCAATCTTCCGGCCGGATTTACGATTACTATCGATATCTCCCGATTTGGAGTCAGTGATATAATTACAGAAAATCAGGTGACCATCCAGGAAAATGGTTCTTTCTCCACTACCTTCAATACATCAACCCTTGAGAAGGGGACCTACAGGGTGGAAGTCGAAGAAAATAGCAATTATGTCTATGGGTCTAGCTCAAAACTTTGGTTTGTATTCGACGTGATCGATCGGAGAAGTGAGCTTCACATTACCTCTCCACTCATCCAACCCTATGAGGGCACGCTACGGATTAGCGGAATCATCACGACCATCGGTAATAGCGGTCTGAAACTGGAGGTGAACCAGGAAGGAAAAACTATCTACGGTCCAGAGTATATCTCCACCTCCAGCGGGGCTTTTAATATTTCTGTTCCTCTGACTTCTGGAGGGGTATACAATGTTATTCTCACTGACAATACCTCCTATCGATGGATTACCCAATTCACCATACTTGCTTCCACTCCAACACCCACTGTCACAACAGAAGTACCCTCGCTTCACGAGGCAACAGCAATTGCATCGCGATCGCAACCCGTGTATTTCAAGGTCGAAACAAATTCCGGAGATGCCCGGGCATTCACCTCTTCTGGAGTGGACTGGGTAATGGAATATGTCGATGAAACGGGCACGATCAAAAAGGTGAACTCTCCCGGATCTTCCAGTGAAGAGGTTCGCATCACTGCGATGGGTGGAACTATGTACTTCAAGATCTATCCAGATCAATTCGACCAGCAGGCCTCTGTGACTTTATCCGTAGAAAATTCACGAAGCGTCCAGGTATGTACCACATGTGCACAGATGTTCGGGGAGCCGGTATCGACAACGACAGAAGCACCTCTTCCGGTGTTTCTCGTTCTGATTGCTCTCGGGCTGTTCATTCTTTGGCGAAGGAGATCATAACAACCTATTTTTTCTGTCCCGTGAAAGTACTTTAGAGAGCCGGGGTAGTCTAGTCAGGAAAGGCGGTGGCCTTGAAAGCCACTGGTGCTTAGCACCTCAGGAGTTCAAATCTCCTTCCCGGCGTTTGATCAGGATTAAATCGATTGGGAATAGGAGAGGTTCACAGTGTGTATCGCGGTTCCGGCGGAAGTTATTGAGATAAAAGAAGGAAAAATCGGGATTGTCGACTATGGCGATCTGAAGCAAGAGATACGCCTCGATCTGGTGGATGTACAGGTCGGAGAATTTGTTCTTGTTCATGTGGGTTTTGCCATACAGAAACTCTCACGGGAGGAAGGTCTAGAAACTCGGGATCTTTTCAAGCAGGTATATACGGCGTTGGAGGAGTGATGCACGAGTACAGTATTGCTTATGATATCTACCAGACCGCACGGAAAGCTGCACTTGAACATAATGCTAGCCAGATACTCCGCGTTCATATAGATATGGGAACATTAGTAATGGCCAATCTGGAACAGGTAAAGTTTTTATTTCAAATTCTCACCGAAGAAGATCCACTGTTCATCGGGGCGGAACTCTCCTGCCATTCTGTAGAACCCTCCGTCCATTGCACCTGTGGGTATGAAGGGACGGAACTGTACGTATGCCCCCAATGCGGAGGAATGCCAGAACTGATCCGAGGCAGGGAGATCGTGGTAACCAATATCGAGGTTGAAGTGGGTGAAACGTGAAAGTCGGAATGATGCATGGGGCTGGCGGCGAGATGATGGGAGAGCTCCTTCGACGACTGCTCTCGAACTTAACCCAAACTAATGCCGGAGGTATTGGCCTCGAAGCAATGGATGACGGGGCAGTGATTCCTATTGGCGATCAAAATGTCGTGTTCACCACCGATAGTCATATTGTCCGCCCTCTTTTTTTCCCCGGGGGGGATATTGGCCGGATATCCATCTGTGGGACTGTTAATGATCTTGCCATGATGGGGGGGCGTCCCCTAGCCCTTTCCTGTGGACTAGTCATTGAAGAAGGCTTTGATGTCGATGCTCTCGAACAAATCGTGCGCTCGATGGATGCGGCTTTGGTGGAAGCAGGAGCAAACCTTGTTACCGGAGATACGAAGGTGATGGAACGTGGAGCGCTGGATGGAATTGTCATCAATACTGCAGGAATCGGCATTGCGGAGACCGTTATCCGGGACAATGGATTAGAGGCTGGCGATAACATCATCGTCAGTGGATTTCTTGGGGATCATGGGCTCTCAGTTCTTACCTATCGGGAAGGATTTGATCTCGGTGAACAGATTCGGTCAGATGTCGCACCCCTGTGGAACCTAGTGGAATCTGCTCTGCAGGCTGGTGAAATCCATGCAATGAAGGATCCGACACGGGGAGGGTTTGCCAGTGCAATCAATGAAATGGCAAAAAAAAGCAAGAAAAGGGTTCTGATTGACGAAGAACGGCTTCCTGTACGTAAGAGTGTCCGCAGCGCTGCAGACATGCTTGGAATCGACCCGCTGGAAGTGGCGAATGAGGGGAAAGTTGTCATGGGCGTACCTGCAGCAGATGCACAAGCAGTACTCTCCGCTCTCCGCTCTCATCGGTATGGAAGAGATGCCTCGATTGTGGGGACGGTATCTGAGGGTGAACACGTGATCATGCACACGAGGATCGGGGGAGAGCGATTTATTGAACCCCCAATCGGAGATCCAGTCCCACGGGTATGCTAGATCTGGTTCTTAAAAATGTAACCCTGCCAGAGGGTATTGTTCATGATGTTGCTATCCATGAGGGAAGAGTTCATCATATTGGTGCAGGAGAACATACCCACGAATGTATCGATTGTACCAGATTCTTCTGTCTTCCCGGTGCCGTGGACATGCATGTGCACATGCGAGGAGGAAGAGAGGGGCACAAAGAGGACTGGAAGACAGGAAGCATGAGTGCTCTGGCTGGGGGAGTAACCCTAGTCGTGGATCAGCCGAACTCAATCCCTCCCCTCATCTCCCGAACGAGGTTTATCGAACGGGTCAGGGAAGCTTCAAAGGACTCATACTGCCATTTTGCAATCAATGGCGGGGTTCAGGAAGGGGCGGATATAGCCGGTCTCTGGGATGCAGGAGCGATGGCTTTTGGAGAGATCTTTCTTGCCGTCTCTACGCATGGTTCTATGTTATCGATGGACAGGCTCATGAAACAAGTCACAACCGTTTCTCATCTGGGGGCACTCTGTACCCTGCATGTCGAGGAATTTTTGGGGAAGTCTCCCCGAACCCTTGAAGAACATGATCGCTCCCGTTCCACGGCAGGGGAAGCGGCGATGGTGGAAAAAGTCCTTGCGAGGGCCCCCGAGCATCCGCCTCTTCATTTCTGTCATCTATCAAGTCCTGAAGCGGTTGATGCGGCCACCACCACATTCGAGGTCGCTCCTCACCATCTCATCCTTTCCCTGGAAGACTTTAATTCAACGGACGCACGAGGGAAGGTGAATCCCCCGCTTCGGACAGATCATGTCCGGCGGGCCCTGTTGTCGAGATGGAACCGGATCGACGTGCTTGCATCAGATCACGCCCCTCATACGCTTGAAGAAAAAGAGCATCCATTTTCACGTGCGCCTGCAGGTCTCCCCGGAGTGGAGACGATGATCCCCCTCCTTCTCACTGCAGTGCTCGAAAAAAAGATTACCCTCACCTCCCTCATCGAAAAAACCTCGCTGGCGCCATCTCGAATTCTGGGGACCCCTCCTAGGGGATTTTCTCCCGGCTGCTCCGCGGATTTTGCCTTGTTTCCCCGGAAAAAAACTCGCGTTGCCGCAGAGATGCTGCATAGTAGAAGCGGGTGGACACCATATGAGGGTCGCGAGGCAATATTTCCGGAATATGTAATCATGGACGGAGTCTGCGTTTACCGGAGTGGGGAATTCCTTGAGAGGAGAGGACGATGGCTCCACGGGAGGGGTTATATACCATCGGACCCTATCTGAGAACGTGCCGACAGAGCACAATTATAGGTCCCCGGGTGAACAGGGTGAAAACCACATATGATCCACAGGACAACCCGATTGTGCGACAGGCACTGCCCGGCATGAGGGCGTTAAACCGGTGATGGACGGCAACAGCCACAGATGATCATGGTTTGTTACAGCCGGGCAACATTTCTTCCAGTGATTGCATGCAAGATGAAGAGAATGCGATTATGGATCATCCTGAGGGTACTATAATTAACATACTCCTCACCCCAAATGCAAAAAAACATTATCTGTTTTTTTCGTATCACCCATGGAGAAATGCTCTGGAATGTCAGATACATGCACCTCCGGTAGAGGGAAAGGCGAACCGGGAACTGATCATTCAATGCACAGAATGGTTCAATGTTCCACAGACCTCAGTGAGAATTCTCACGGGATACCGTTCTAACCAGAAAAAAGTGCTTATCCAGGGAAAATCCCGTGAAGAAGTGCTGGCGATGCTTCGAAAAACGTCAGGAAATCACTGAAGAGATCCTGATTATCAGGACTATCGGGATTGTTGCAGCGGGTAGCTCTGAAAT
>JAJRCP010000165.1 GCA_028678885.1 Methanomicrobiales archaeon | reverse complement strand
CGGAGGGGGTTCACACTTTTTACTCACAAATACCTTGAAACCGGTCTTTTTGGTTCCATATCCGGTTACAACCTCCAGATCGAATACTCCCGCAAACGGACCATCCTTTATTGGAATCTCGTACTCCAACAGATCGCTGACATACAGATTTTCCTGAATAAAAGACGTATAAAGCTGAGAATTGATTGCCGAAATGGACACATGAGTCGGATGCCCCATGTTGATGAATTTCAGCATCAGCGTGTCCCCTGCCACCACCTCAACCTGCCGGGGGACCTCAATGGTGTTGATTCCTCTCCGGTTGAGATTAATTTCGACGACTTGCATACTACGTTTCCTCATCGATTTCTGGGGGAAGAAGATTCGGGATTCCCTCCGTTATCAGATACTCGATACCACACGCTCTGCACCAGAGCGTGCCTTCCATGATCTCCACTTCATTCTCCTCCACTACTTTTAGTGCGAGTTCCTCCTTGCAGACGGGGCAACATAGGATACCTAGCAATTTCCTCCTCATTGTTCTTCCCTCAGGTCAATAATATGGGAGATGTCCGGCCCTGTGGAGATCAAGGACACCGGTATGCCAATGTCGACCTCTACTCCATCAATGAATTCCCGTGCGGTCTTTGACAATTGCTCGTAGCGAGTTGCCCCAAAACAGGTGTGATCCACCCGGTCAATCCCGGTGATCGCTGCCTGAGTGCCTCCATTTACCATGACCGAATATTTAGCCAGTTTCCCGTCCCATTCCCCAATTCTCCGAGGCCGATGGGTGACTGTTCCAAACTCCTCGATTCCCAGATTCTTAGAAGTCTCTGAAGACATCTCAGTAGAGAAGGGCCCTTCTCCTACCCTTGTAGGATACGCCTTAAATACGACCAACACATCGTCCACCCGGATGGGACCAACCCCGTTATCCGCCGCAATCTGGGAGGCAGAAGTGTCTTTGCTCGTAACGAAGGGATATGTACCAAAGAAGAGAGATATGCCGAATCCCTGAGAGCCCTCAAGGATTACCCCCGTCCCTTCTTCAAGTGCAGCATTGATCTCGAGAGGAACATCGATCAAGAAATCTTTGAGCTCCGAGACATCCTTTGCCTGGCGGCCAATGCGCAATACCCGGTCTGCATTGGCAGGTCCGCAACCGGTCCCGGTACTTCCGATCGTCTTTGCCAAATGTTCATCTTTTCTATCTCTCTGGATATGATATTCCTCGATGATCCCACATCTTATATCTACAAAAGTACGTCCCTGGACCCCCAAGAGGTTTACTTCCTTCAGGAACACTCGGGGGTCTACAAGCACACCGGTTCCAATGAATAGTCTTGCATCGGGATATACGAAACCAGAAGGCACCATCCTCACACCGTATGCCTTCTCACCCACCGTAACCGTATGTCCTGCATTTGGACCCACCCCCCCACGGGAGATTATGCCTGGTTTGTCCCGATAGGCAATGTGTGCAACGATCTTACCCTTCCCTTCGTCCCCAAAGAATCCGCCTACAATGATCGTACATGTCATTGCGTAACCATGCTATGTGGGTCATCGGAGCAATAAAGGTTTATCATCGGGCTGCCATTCTAAATTCGCGCGTTATTTCTTTTCTTCCGAGACCCATCCTGGTTCCGTAAACTGTCTATAATATTGGAGGATCGGTCTCGATGGAGAGCTCTCAGTTTCTTCACTCATACTAGGAGAGATACTGCATGTTCTCGCTATAGATGGCATCCCTTATCATGATGGAATAACGATGAAGATCCCCCCCATTACCTCGAGATGGGGGCGGTCTGTCCTCTACCATAACCTGAACTTGTTTTATGAACTTTAGTTCGGATAGCGATAGATTGGTTTGGCAATATGGGAGAGAATTAAATGGCAGCATATTCCCTTATCCTTTCGTGCTCTGTTGGTCGTCATACGCTTCTCATTTTCCGTCTACCATCCAGTATACAGTGGCAGACCTCCCAATTCACGTATCTTGGTTCAAGGATTTTATCAGATGGTCTGATGGAGTTCGAATGGGGGAGGCGTAAAGCTATCGAGAAATGCATCTTTATACCGAATCGTACCATATAAAATTTTTCTTCCGATCAGAAATGATACAGGGGTTTGTAGGATGAACCGACTCTTCTTTACGGGCAGGATGGCAGCCCCGTGTCGGACGTTCTCCAGTGGAAACAAAGGGGTTATTGGTAGCCCTGATGGGAGATCAAGGGTCTATGGATTGCCGGATAAAAAAAGAATAGTTTATGTATATGAATTGAAACCTTTCAGAGACTGGAGATAAAGTCTTCTATTCTTTTCAATGCCTCGATGAGATGCTCCCGAGAAACTGCATAGGCACACCGAAGATGTCCTGTCCCCGCTTCCCCAAATACGGACCCGGGCACCACAGCAACATGCTTTTCTGCGAGAAGTCTTTCTGCGAAGGTAATGTCATCAAGCCCAGTTTGTTCTACAGAGGGAAATGCATAGAATGCCCCCTCAGGCATGTGGCAGGGGAGCCCGATCCGGTTTAAACCTTCGACGAAGAGATTCCTGCGGAGCTGATATTCTCGGACCATGCGTTTTTTGTCCTCCTCCCCATTCTTCAAGGCTTCCATTGCCGCCATCTGTCCCATGATGGGAGCGCATAGCATCACATACTGATGGATTTTCAGCGCAGCCTCGCAGAGGGGGGGCGGAGCGCACAGATATCCAACCCGCCAGCCGGTCATGGCATACGCTTTGGAGAAACCATTTAGGGTGATCGTTCTCTCACGAAGGCCTTCTATCGCTGCAGCTGCGGTGTGCGGCTTCCCATAGGTAAGCTCAGCATAAACCTCATCACAGATAAGAAGGAGATCATGATCGATCAGGATATCTGCAACTGCCTTCAGATAGGCATGCTGCATGACCGCACCGGTTGGATTATTGGGAAAGTTAATGACGAGAATCTTGCTCTTTCTTGTAATCCTCTCCATAACAGTATCAGGGAGGAGGCGGAATTCATGCCCAGCGTCACAGGGCACCGGGACAGAAATACCACCAGCAAGATCGGCGCAGGGTGCATAAGCAACATAACAGGGTTGGGCCACCAGTACCTCATCCCCGGGATCAATTACCGCACGAAGTGCGATATCCAGTCCTTCACTTACCCCACTTGTGATGATGATCTCGTTCTCCGGATCGTAACGTACACCGTACCGTTGCTGGAAATCGCGGGAGATTTGCTGGCGTAGTGGGAGGAGCCCTTTATTTGAGGTATACGAGGTATGTCCCTGTTCGATGGCGTATATGCCCGCCTCTGCGACAGTCCACGGGGTATTAAAATCCGGTTCACCGACTCCGAGGGTGATCACGTCCTCGATGGTAAGCAGGAGATCGAAGAACTTTCTAATTCCGGACGGAGGTATGCCTCGAGCTCGTGATGAGATAAAATCTTTCATGCATGCCCTCAGAACGTCAGGGGAAGACGCTCGCCCTCTTCCCGTTCATAGAAGATATTCCCGTTCTCTTTATAGGTCTTCATGATGAAGTAGGTGGCAGTTTCACGGATATGATCAATGGGCGCGATCTGTTCTGAAACGAATCGTGCAATCTCATGCATGGTCTTCCCCGTAACGTGAATCTGAAGATCGTACACTCCACTCATGAGCCGTAAGGATCTCACTTGGCGGAATCGTGCGATCCGTTCCGCAATTCGGTCAT
>JAJRCP010000164.1 GCA_028678885.1 Methanomicrobiales archaeon | reverse complement strand
GCGCTCTTTTCTGGAGCTGCGGTATCAAGCGAAGCATCTCTTCTGGAGAGCACTCATCTTCCTCATCTATCTGGTGTTCGAAGGAACGCCAGCAGAAAAGACATCGATGCGTACATCGCAGGGTAGGGGTCATCTGGACACAGCGGTGGCTCTCGATCCCGTAAAACTGGTGTTTGTAACACATCTCGCTTTTCTTCAGGGCAGCCTTACACCAGAGACAGGGTTTTACTGCAGCCGATGAAAGAGGAGAGAAAAACTGGTATCCCTGTCTTTTGAGAGGTTCACATTGTTGTGAGAGCATCGATACCGAGGGTTTCCAGCGCTTCCTTCAGGGTGTTCTGAGTGGCCTGTACGAGAGTAAGCCGGCTGTCCCGTGTGATCCCTTCACTTCGAAGCACCGGCACATAGCGGTAAAATGAGTTGAAGAGATCTGCGAGGTCACGGGCATATGCAGCGAGAAGATGGGGACGCAATTCCCCGACGACCTTTTCAATGATTGCAGGGAAAAGGGCAATATGTTTTGCCAATGCAACTTCATGCGGATCCGTGAGCTGGTAGGTAGGTGTAAATTCATCTGCTTTTTCCAGAATGCTACAAGCACGTGCATGTGCATACTGGATATAGGGTCCGCTCTGACGTTCAAAATCGAGAGCTTCTCTCCAGTCAAACACAGTGCTTTTCTCCGGGGAGACTTTTACGATATTATATCGTATCGCCGCGATTGCGACCGAGTGGGCAATCGATCTCCGGACATTTTCAGCGAGCTCCCCCCGTCTCTTCGTCACTTCCTCCATTGCTTTCTCAGTTATTTCGGTGATCAGATCATCGGCGGAGACAAATTTTCCAGCTCTTGTGCTCATCGAACCTTCTGGCAGAGAGACGAACTCAAAATGGAGGATCACTGGTGATTTTTCGCCGAGCATCCGTAAGGTTGCAGAGAGCTGGCCACCTATCAGCTTGTGATCAGACCCCAGTATGTCGATCATGATATCAAAATTCCGCCCTTTCCAGATATGGAATGCCAGGTCCCGGGCTGCATAGACCGTGGTACCGTCTGATCGACGCAGGATATACCGCTTTTCGAAATTTTCCGCTGTTAGATCGATCCACAATGTTTCCTCTTCCCGGGCCTGGGGCAGCTTACGGATCCGATCGATCACCCGTTCTACATCACCATTGCGGATGAAATCACTTTCCCAGACGTATCGGTTATGACTGATATGCAGTGCGGTAAGCGTTTCCCGGATCCCATCAAGACAGACTGACACCGCCTGCCGGAATTTCACGACCACCTCCTTATCTCCCCGCTCCACCCGCTGCATCAGCCGATCGATCTCTGCAACAATACCAGGATCGTTTTCTATGGACCGGTTAGCGGCAATATACACCCGCGCGATGTAGTGATCTTCTTTCTCTCCATCGGGCCTAAAGCCGAGAGTAGAGAGCCCCCAGACGACGATGGCGATCTGCCGCCCAATATCATTGACATAATACTGCGATTCTACTCGATAACCTGCTTTTTTGAAAACACGGGAAAGGGTGTCTCCCAGAATAGAATTGCGGATATGCCCCACATGAAGAGGACCGTTCGGGTTCGCACTGGTATGTTCGAGGGCAACACGTTCATAGCGAGATGGCATCGCTCCGTATCCTTTCTTGAGTGCAGCCTTAAGACTCCCCTCAAGATAGGCACTTCCAAAGTTGAAATTAATATATGGGCCTTTCGCCTCAACCTGGAGTCCTCCCGAATCGCCGCTCTTTTGCAACTTTTCTGCGAGTTCCTGTGCGATCACGGTGGGAGATCGGTGCTGTTCCCTAGCGAGCGTAAATGCGAGAGTGGAGGCAAGATCGGCATGCTCTCCGCCCTCAATAAGCTCCACATCCTCGTGACCAGTTAGAGAACGTAGAAGTTCAGTGATCTGGTGATATACTTCGCGGTACATCAGTAACCTGTCCTGAACCTGAGGAGGGCTGCAACCCCGCCAAATGCATTGTATAGGATCGATCCCTCCTCAAAGTCGTCAGAGATGATCTCTACCGTGCCCCCACTCCGTACTGCGAGGTGGGTGAGCTCCTCGAGGAGATCCACCTCCTCTTTCCCGAGCGGTGCAGAACAGGTGGGGCAGCCTCCGACCTCTAGGCTGGCTGTTTCATTGGCAGATCCCCGTGAAATTGTTATCTCTCTCTGGTATGCGCAATTCGCACACCGGATCGTTACCCGTGCTTTGCGGAGTCGTGAAGATAGAAGAAGGATATCCACCGACCCTGTCTCAAGATTTTTTCTTACGCTCTCTTCCCCGTACGCTGCATTCCCGTTTTCCTTCACCACTTCCTGCAGAAACCGGGTCATCAGTGCTTTTTCACGCACGATTTCTTGCCCTTTCAGTGCGTCCTGGGCGTTGTCAACGAGCTCCGAAAGGCCACTTTCGTTTGTGTATGCCACATCGAAAAGACCAATAATTCGTTTTTGCACTTCATGATGGAGATAGTTTCCTGCTTCAAACTCTTCCTTGGTAGGGCTCGGTCCTCCGATTAGGAGTCCTTTAAACCGTTCGAAGAAGTCCTTTTCGGAGAGAAATGCCTCACTTGCCCGCTCTCCCACCTTTTTATAGAAATCATTGATGGCAATTTCGCGCAATCGCTGAAACCGGACACTGGACTGCCCTCCTTTTCTCTGTTTTCCCGGTACTGTGGAAGTGGCCCCATTCACGGGATCGATCCGATTTCCCCGAAGGAATCCCCAGTACGCCTCCCGTCGATCGATCACCAGGAGACCGTAGATATTTTTCTCTTCCAGCATGTCTAGGAGAGGTTCCAGCTCGAAGCGGGAGCTGCATCGGTACATATACAAGTTGAGGGGCTCAGGGGGCTCGATGATGCTGCACTGCAAGTCTGTGCGGTCACCGCCAAGGAGGATGGTCCCGCAAAAAACCGCCATTCCGTTTGCAGGCGGGCGTTTATAATATTTCAAACGGGCAAGGATGGACGCTATCGCACTCTGGACATTAGTACGGGTCTGTTTGCTCTTGATGTTTGCACACTGCCCGTATTCATCACGAAGCTGTGCCACCACATCATGGATCTGTTTGTCGGGGGGAATGTACAGCGTGATCAGTTCGGTCCCGCTTCCCTCTTTGGATGTCAGCTCTTCCAGTTGTTTTTTAAATTCATACTTGCGACGAGCCGCATCCATCTGTTGTATTTCGTCCTTTTCCTCTCCCATTCAGCCTCCTTTCCTGTAAGAGAACTGTACTGTTATCATTCCGGGGACATAAAATTGAGTACATACTCCCGTATTTTCACATCCGCCTCACTGTTCAATCCGTGCCCGGAGGATAGATTCTAGAAGGTTTTTGGTTCCCCTGCATGGTTGAACAGAACGCTCGCATCAGAGTAGGGAATAATGGAATCATTCGGGGAATGAAACAGTAATACCGGTTGGGGAGAGATGGCAGCGATGGTGTGATCCGGATCAATACTTAAAAGGAACCGTTTTGCGTTACCGGTATAACGATTTCCGATGAGGCCGAATCCTGATGTAGAGATCCCGATATATCCGGCAAAGTTGTGATCTTCCGCCATTGCTATGGCGGCATACCGTCCTCCGTTGCTCTCCCCCATTGCAAAGATCGGCACGGAAAACCGGGCGGAGAGGATCTCCTGTGTCGCGATCATATCAGCACATATTGCGTAATACTGTGGCCATGACCCTTCCGTGAACTGCTGAAAATCTGTCTGGATATCGAGAGGATAACCAGCAGTCTCTCCCCCATTCCCGCGGATGTCTAGAACTACCAGTGCAATTCCCTCACGGGCGTATTCTTCTGCACGTGCACGATGTCCTTCCTTCTTAACACCTGCGCCCGGGGCAAGTACTATTGCCGCCCGAGGTTTTTTGGGTGTAGCGAGAATTGCATACACCTCTTCGTCTATGTTCCAAAATGAGATACGACTCACCGTGACCCCGTTCTGAACGGTGAGGATCTCTTCTTCGATAGAAGGGGTTGGTACCGTCAGAGAGATTACACCCGAATCGTTCACTTGATAGGAGGGCTTATCCGGAGAGAGAACACAGCCTGCACACCAGAGCATCCCTGTAAGCAGGAATAACCACGTGAGCCATCGTACGATATTCATCTCAGACACCGGTGTATGAGGCAGATGGTTTTAGCATCATGGATACGACCGTTCATTGCCATGTCCAGAAGTTCACTGCAGGAGAACGGGGCAAGTTCAATCAATTCGTCGTCCTCTGTCTCCTTATTGCCCAAAGAAGACAGATCCCGTGCCTCATAGAGATATATTCGTTCAGTCGTAAAGCCCGGGGTTGAATATACAAAACCTTTCGGGATGAGTCTCCCGGCAGTAAGCCCTGTCTCCTCCTGCAGCTCCCGGTATGCTGCCTGTTCTGAAGTTTCTCCCATATCCAAGGTCCCAGCGGGGGCTTCATATAGATACTCTCCAATGGCGAATCGGAACTGCCGGATAAGATAACAGGTTTCATCTTCAATGGGAAGGATAGCCGCTGCATTCGCAGGTTTTACCACGACCCGTTCCATCAATCGACCATCGGGGTACGGGTAGCTCTCTTTTTCTATCGAGAGCCGTCTTCCCTGGTAGATAATGCTCATGGCATCTCCTCATAGGGAATGGGATCTGGTATCCCGAGCTCACGGAAAGCCTCGATGCGAAAGTGACAGGATCCGCACCGGCCACAGGCGAGACCTTCACTGCGGTAACATGACCATGTATATTCGTAGGGAACCCCAAGCCGTATTCCCTGTCGGAGAATATCAGTTTTGGTCAGATGGACAAAAGGAGCATGAAGCGTGATGCAGGTTGTATCCCTTGTTCCTTTAGTGATAACCTCTTGGAAGGCATCGAGGAACTCCGGCCTGCAGTCAGGATAACCGCTGTAATCATGTGCCTGTGCACCGATAAATATCGCTTCTGCACTCCGAGCCTCAGCGGTGCTCGTTGCTATGGACAGAAGATTTGCGTTCCGGAACGGTACATAGGTATCAGGAAATGCCTCCCTGAGTGGATCATACTCTTCGACTTGTCGCATTCTATCAGTAAGAGAACTTCCCCCAAGCATGCGGAGATATCCGATATCCACCTCCAGGAATTCTATCGCTTCCAGGAGTCGTGCCAGAGTACGTGCGCATTGTATTTCCTTATTTTCTGTTTTTTGCCCGTACGAGACGTGCAATCCGATGATTTCATACCCCTGCTCTTTTGCGAGATATGCCACCGTCGCTGAATCCATCCCCCCCGAGATCAGACATACCGCTTTCATCACCGTATCTCCAGAAAACGGTGGAGCTGGACCTGAAACCGTACAGGAAGATCGTTTTCCAAGACATAATCCGCGACATACCGATAATTGGTACCATATACAGGGAAGACAAACACTTCTCCCTGCATGGGGTATGATGAGAGGATCGAGGTGAGATACTGGCAGTCCTCTTCCCCCTGCACCACGAACTTGACTGCATCCTGGAAGGTGAGCTTGCGAAGGAGAGAGAGATCACTTTCTTCTCCCGAAGAGGGGCATTTCACGTCCATGCAGATGGCTGCATACGGTTGAAGGGCCGAAAAATCTCGAGTTCCGTTGGTCTCGATATCCACCAATATCCCCTTTTGATGGAGAGCTCGGGCAAGCAATAGGACATCTTCTCTCTGGAGAAGCGGTTCACCACCGGTTATACAGACATAGGCAGACCCGTAGGTATCCACCTGTTCCAGCACTTCTTCAACGGACATCCCCGTACCTCCCTTCTGGGCATACGGGGTATCGCACCAGCCGCACGAAAGGTTGCATCCAGCACACCGGATAAAAGTGCAAGGGCGACCCTGACGCATTCCTTCACCCTGCAGACTCCGGAAAACCTCACTGATCATCATAGGTTATCTCAGCACAACAGGTAGGAGATTCCCAGACCCTGATGCGAGTTAATCGCGCATCGGAGGTGTCCAGAGGTGGTTCCGCCATCAGCATCTTTCGGATGCGAAAAGCGATCATTTCACTGCTGGGATCTCCGGGGGTTGTGATCACGGTCTGGAATCGGGTTAGACATTCAACCAGGGGATCTTCTTCATTCAGAATT
>JAJRCP010000163.1 GCA_028678885.1 Methanomicrobiales archaeon | reverse complement strand
TATCTTATTTTCTTCTTTTTACCCTCAATTATGGGGGGGATGCATTGGGGAGTGATCTCCAGGAATATGAACATATGCTATGGGAACCAAATCAAGTAACCTATGGATACCGTATAGTTGAGAAAAGTTCATCCTGAGAGGGTATTCTGGAAGAGAGGATGAAGTGGATCTCGTGTTAATCCATCTCTTTTGCGTATTCCGGTTTCTTATAACTATAAATAAGAGAGAGAAAAGCATCGAAACATATTGTTCATTTTCTACAAATAAAATAAAAATGACATATAATAGGAAGCATGCAACATCGTATCTGTGAATGAGACAACGGATAAAACAGAAATATTCGAACTGTTTTCAGAATTCATTTCTCAAGGGATAATATAATACACGCAACAACGAGGTAAAATTGTTCCTTAGCGGTCTGCAGAAATCATCAGAGATAAAAGCATCCATTAATATAGCATTATGGTTTTTGATGGGATCGACATGAAGGCATCTTCCCGAGCAGAATAAATAACGGCTTGGTGATATCATAAATTCTGGATTATTCCTATCCCTGAAAAATTTTAGGGAGTGTCAAGGGGAAGAGGGCTCTTTTTGAAGGTCACTTCCAAGATGCCATGTGTTAGTAAGGCGGACATCGATTCGGCTTCCACGGGAGGGAGTTCAACTGTTGTATGGTATCGGCACTCTCCCCCATCTGCATAGATACGGAGGACCCGTCCCGTTACTTGAAGGTGGGTGGTGGAGAGATCCGCACCAGGCACTTCCGCAAGGACTCTCACTTCATTTTCCTCTGAATATACTTCAATGGAGGGCTCGATAACCTGTTGGGATATCGGGGAGGTAATGGGGGAGTGTCCGTCAGTGATCTCACCTCCGGAAATAATAATCCGGAACTCAGAAGGAAAGGTACCTCCTCGGGCACTCAGTGATCGTTCTACGAGCTTTCGTATCATTTCTTCAATCTCTTTGAAATCGTCCCGCTTCGTCTCGTCTGTCATTCTTACCTCGCCACTCCAATGGGTAGTTTCTGTCTTCTCTCCAGGAGATCTTCTACTTTTTTAGATAGATCCTCAATTTTTTTGAAATCTCGGGATCTGCCATAAGTCTTCATGCGTAATTCTTCGTTATGCTCTCTCAGACTCTTTTCATCTTTTCCAAGTAGAGCTATTTCCGCTCTCTGCACAAGGGATGCAGCACGTTCGAGGAGTTTCCGCTGTTCCGTACCATAAATCAATTTCCATGCCTTCCGTTCTGAATCCTCCAGGGCCTCTTTATTCAGTGAGGGTTTCACCTTATTGAAAGCTTCTTCGAAGTGCTTACGGGTGATCTTCACATAGGAAAGGGCGTCTCTTAGCTCCTGTTCGTTCTTTCCTTGCATGGTGAGGATGAATTCCCGCATTGCGAACAGTTTTGCCTCTCGGACCAGTGCTTCGATATCAGCGCCAACAAATCCCTCTGTCCTCTGCACCAGCTCATCAATATCGATATCTGCAGCAAGGATCCGCTGTTCTTCGGGGCCGGCCTCGGTAAGATAGACTAGGAAGATCTTCTTTCTTCCGGACGCATCCGGAGGGGGAACGTAGATCACCCGGTCAAGACGGCCAGGACGAAGGAGTGCCTCGTCCAACATATCGGGACGGTTTGTGGCTGCGAGCACAACTACATTCTTTAGTTCCTCTAATCCATCCAGTTCGGTCAGTATCTGGCTCACCACACTTTCCGTCACATGCGAGGTTCCTGCATACATCCCCCTCCGGGGGACTAGGGCATCGATCTCATCAAAAAAGATGATGGAAGGTGCTGCCTGGCGTGCCTTTCGGAACATCTCCCGTACACCTTTCTCGGACTCCCCCACCCATTTGGAGAGGAGTTCAGGACCCTTGATGGAGATGAAATTCACCCCACTCTCATGTGCCACTGCCTTGGCGAGAAGGGTTTTCCCGGTTCCTGGAGGACCAAATAATAGGATTCCTTTGGGAGCCCGCGTCTTAAGGCGCTCAAAGATGTCCGGATAGCAAAGGGGCCATTCCACAGCTTCCTGAAGATCGGCCTTAATCTCTTCAAGTCCTCCCACATCCTTCCAGGTGACATTCGGTATCTCCACAAGGACCTCCCGCATCGCACTGGGTTCGACATGTTTTCGCGCTCCCTCAAAGTCTTCACGAGTCACCTGGAGTGCATCGATGATCTCAGCAGGGATAGCCTCCTCAATCTGGATCTGGGGCAGTACCTTGCGGAGCGCATGCATCGCCGCCTCTTTGACAAGTAACGCAATATCCGCTCCGACGAATCCATGGGTTGTTGCGGCAAATGATTCTAGATCAACCCCTTCTGCAAGCGGTACCCCCCGCGTATGGATTTGAAAGATCTCCAGCCTCCCTTTCCGGTCTGGGATGCCTATCTCGATCTCTCTATCAAAACGTCCTCCTCTCCGAAGAGCAGGGTCTATAGAATCGGGCATGTTAGTCGCTGCGATTACCACCACCCTTCCCCGGCTTTTTAGTCCGTCCATCAGGGAAAGCAACTGGGCGACGACCCTCCGCTCTACTTCTCCGGTTACTTCAGCCCGTTTGGGTGCAATCGCATCGATTTCATCGATAAAGACGATGGAGGGTGCATTCTGTTCTGCTTCTTCGAAGACATCCCGCAATTGCTTCTCACTCTCCCCATAGTACTTGCTCATGATCTCTGGGCCCGAGAGCGTGATGAAATGTGCATCCACTTCATTCGCCACCGCCTTTGCAATCAGCGTCTTTCCGGTACCGGGTGGACCATACAGGAGAACTCCTTTGGGGGGTTCGATACCCAATCGCTGGAAGATTTCGGGATGCCGAAGGGGAAGTTCAATCATCTCCCGTACAAGATCGAGCTCTTTTCCCAGCCCTCCGATATCTTCATAATGGACATCGGGGACCTTCTTTTTTGCTTTTTCTTCTGTGTACGGAGTCTCTTTTAATTCGATCTCCGTACTCTCGCTAACAATTCCTACACCCTTAGGAACTACTTTGGAGATAACAAAGGTGAGAGGGTTTCCAAGCACTGCCACTCGGATGCTCTGCCCTTCTTGGACCGATCGCCCATTCAGGATCCGCCCCAGGTACTGCTCTCCACCTACGAGGCGGATAGGTTCGGTTGGATTGATCACCACTTTTTTTGCATACGCCACTTCGGCTTTCTGGATACGGACCTTTTCATCGATTCCTGTACTCGCATTGCCACGAATATTTCCATCAATACGGATAATTGCCTTTCGGGTATCTTCCGGTCCCGAAGGCCAGACCACAGCAACAGCCTTCTTTTTTCCTTGGATCTCGATCACATCACCGCTGACCAAGTCCAATGCCCGCATTACATCGATACTTAGTCTGGCGATTCCCCTTCCGGCATCCTCCCGGTAAGCCTCCTTTACAGTAACTTCGTATGTAGAATTATCTGGCATATTGTGCACCATTCTATGACATTTACGTAAAGTTAGTGTATATTTATTATATAAAGAATGGCGTTGTTACAGCTGGTTACACCGAAAGATCTCTTCCTCGGTAACTATCAAATCCATCCTCGCATCATTCACATCGCAGGGAAGAGCATTTTCTTTTTGAATCGCATAGGCAATTCCTATCTTCAAGATATGAGGGTACTTTTTTAGAAAGCGGTCATAAGTTGAAGGATTGCATCAGTGCAGTCTCCATACAAAAAAGAGGGCAATATGCTCTAGAAAGTGAAATACCGGTTGACGATCTTCAATGCACAATAATCTCCGCACATCGTACAGGTATCTGAATCGGCAGGCATCCGCTCCTTCCTGATCTCCCGTGCCCGTTCTGGATTGATTGCCAATGCAAACTGTCTTTCCCAGTCGAGATCACGCCGAGCGTGCCCCATCTCCAGATCGGCCTCCCTTTTCTTCAGTTTCACCATGTCTCCAACGTGCGCTGCAATGCGTGCGCTGATAACCCCTTCATACACTTCCGCAGGTGTGGGTAGTGCGAGGTGTTCACTGGGTGTCACGTAGCAGATGAAATCGGCTCCATAGCTGGAGGACAGCGCAGCCCCGATTGCCGCAACACGGTCATCATATCCGGGGGCGATGTCCGTTACTAGAGGCCCGAGCATGTAAAAGGGCTTTCGGTTGGTCACCCGTTTTTGGAGAATGACATTTGCCTCAATTTCGTCGATAGGGATATGGCCAGGACCCTCGATGATGGTTTGTATCCCTGCCGCATGTGCTTTATCTGCCAGTTCAGCATTAATCAGGAGTTCCTGTATTTGTGCCCTGTCCGTGGAGTCATGTACTGCCCCGGCGCGCATCCCATTTCCCATTGACAGCGTTACCTCATGCTCTTTCATGATCTCTAGGAGATAATCGAACTCGGAGTATAGCGGATTCTCCTTCTCGTTGTGGAGCATCCAGGCGGTCATGAATGCCCCTCCCCGTGAAACGAGTCCGCCGTGCCGCCCCTGGTTCTTTAACCGATCAAGGGTGACAAAATTGATACCCGTGTGGATGGCCATGAAATTTGTTCCGGCTTTTGCCTGCTCGCCTGTAATGCGAAAGAGATCGTCTTCCTTCATATGCACCACAGCACCATCCTTTCGGGCCGCTTCGATGAAGGCTTGATAGAGAGGAACACTTCCCACCGAGAGGGCGGTTGCTTCCACCACACGCCTGCGGATTTCCACGAGATCTCCTCCAGTCGAGAGTTCCATTAGGGTGTCTGCCCCTGCTCGCTCCGCCATTCGTGCTTTCTCCACTTCCATATCGATATTCTCGATATCGGTGGACGTTCCGATGGACGCGTTCACCTTGGTTCGGAGCCCTTCACCAATACCGCAGATCCGTACCTCTCGGTAAGGTGAGATGGGTATAACGATGCGCCCTTCTGCGACACCTCTGCACACGAACTCCCCGGTAACTCCTTCCTGTTGTGCGACTTTTTTCATCTCCTCGGTGATGATCCCCCGTTTGGCCGATGCTATCAGACTCATCCCATATACGTGGGAAGAAAAAGAAGATAAAGGCTTTTTTCTGTATTTTCTTAATAAATTAGGCTTGTTCTCTTATCAAGTAAATTTGTTTAACTTAGAGTAAGTTTTGTTTATTTTCTTCTGATATATGATAGTACTAAGGATTAGCAGTACTGATCAACCATAAACAACCGATGGTACACCCGCGATCCTCCAATATTAATCCCGCGATAACCTTAGGCTCCTTACCACGCTACGAGAGGTATTCTGGGAAGCCAAGTTCGAGGAATAGGTTCAAGAAATCTTCGTACCAAATATATATACCCTTGGTGATTTTTTGCAGGTCAATTTTGGGGGATTTGTCCCTTTGAGTACAGTCGACTGGTACGGAATTGCATCCTGCACGGTGTTCTTCCGGGGTTGTCCGGTACGCTGTACCTATTGCCATAACCAGTCGATTCAGGCAGGTGAAGACTGGAGGGATGTTCACGAGGTAATGGAGATGATCTGTTCTTCCCGTATGCTCGTGAGCGGGGTGGTTTTCTCGGGAGGTGAGCCCACCTTACAGAAAGATGCCCTCCTCTACCTGGCCAGCGAAAGCAAAAAGATGGGGCTGCGGGTCGGTGTCCAGACAAACGGTGTATTTCCTGAAACACTCCAAGAACTGATTGCACAGGGAATCGTGGACCGGATTGCACTCGATGTGAAGGCCCGCTGGGAGAGGTACGACAGCCTACTTAAGAAAAAATTCTCCAAACAGGTGAGAAAATCCCTCACGATATGCAAAAACGCATTCCGGGATGGTTCCCTTAAGGAGTTCGAGGTCGTGATTACCCTGTTCCGTGGTTACGAGGATGAAGTCAAGTATATCGCACAGGAACTTCAGGGAGGAATACTCGTTCTCCAACAGGGAGTGGACGGGCTCATCCCTCCTCTGCAGAGGCGGGAACTGCAATCGATCGCGGAGAGACTGGAGAGAACCGTGAAGATCCGAACTCGCGATGAAGGAGAGATAGAGTATGATGGTAGTCGGAATCGTCGGCTTACCAGCGAGCGGTAAAGGGGAGTTCTCTCGGGTAGCCCGAGAAATGGGTATACCTGTTGTCGTGATGGGAGACGCGATCCGACAAGCGGTAACGGATGCCAGAAAACTACCAACAGATAAAAATCTTGGTCAGATGGGAGATATGCTGCGGGCCGAAAAGGGGATGGATGCGGTAGCCTCTGTCTGTATCCCGGTGATCGAGAGACAGATCTCTCCGCTGGTTGTGGTGGACGGTATCCGTGGGGATGCGGAGGTCAAATGCTTGCGAAATCATTTTCCGAATTTCTACCTTGTTGGTATTGAAGCATCCTTTGCCCTCCGTTTGCAGCGGCTGAAAGACCGGAAACGGTCTGACGATTCTTCTCGGGAAATAGATCTTCAAGACAGGGATGCCCGTGAACGTGCATGGGGACTGGACGAAGCACTCCTGGAGGCTGATTGTACCCTGTCAAACGAAGGCGACCTTGATACATTCCGAGAGAAAACAGCATATCTCATCGCACGTCTGCGAAGGGAGGAATCGTGACCATTCCGCTCTCTTTCTCCTCCTCCCGACTCATCTGGAGCTCCACGGGATGGGTGGCAGGGATCGAGGAGATTGGGTACAGCGGTTGGGAGATAGTCGCGGACGGAAAATACCGTTTCGATAATGCCGGCGCATTCCGCGAGATAAAGGACGCTCTCGAATCCACTCATCTTCGGGCCACGGTTCATGCACCCTACAGTGACTTGAACCCTGCTTCGCTCAACTATCCCATATGGCGAGAATCGATAAAACAGATCTGCACCTGCATCACCCGCGCAGCAGAGATCACCGATCTCGTGACCATCCATCCCGGATATCTCTCTCCGGTGGGGAAACTCGTCCCCGACAAGGTCTGGGAACTGCAAAAAAGTGCGCTGAAAGAGATAGGGATACATGCCCGCAATGCAGGGGTTCTCGCCAGCTTGGAAAACATGGGGGGGCCACGAGAATTTTTATGCCGTCTCCCTGAAGAGATCATTGGTATGGTGGGAGGAGTTGAAGGAGTCGGAATCACCTTTGACCTGGGTCATGCCAATACCCTTGGAAAAGTTAAGGAATTTCTTCCCTTTCTCTCAAAGGCAGACCATCTCCACCTCCATGACAATCACGGAGAGCTTGATGAACACCTTGCCCTAGGAGACGGCACCATTGACTGGGAGATGGCCGGGAAAGCAGTCCGGGAATGCTACTCGGGCATCGCAGTGGTGGAAGGCCGAAATCTTGAGGAGGCACAGAAGAGTTATCAGATGTTCGGGAGGTGTTTTGTATAGCGGGTGAAACACTCCAGGTATTCTTCCTAGGGACTGCGGGTGCGATGCCTACTCCGAACCGGAATCCTTCCTGCATCATGATACGTAGGGGATCAGACACCCTCGTCTTCGACTGCGGTGAAGGGGCCCAGCAGCAGATGATGCGGGCACGCACGGGTTTTCTAGTACAGGGTATTTTTATCACTCACTGGCACGCTGATCACTTCCTGGGAATTTTTGGGCTCACCCAGACACTTTCGTTTATGGGGAGGTTAGAACCTCTATTAATTTATGGGCCGGAAGGATGCCACGAATTTGTCCAATCGGTCCGCCAGCTTTTCCGGCACCGGCTTGGCTTTCCCCTTCAATCGATCGAGCTCGAACCGGACCAGGTAATCCAGTACAAGGGATATGAGGTTCGGGCGCTCCTCACCCACCATGGTACGCCCAGCTTCGGGTATGTGCTTACCGAGGACCCCCGACCGGGCCGATTCAACCGAGATAGGGCCATCAAGCTAGGTATCCCCCCTGGGCCTCTTTTCGGAAGACTCCAGAAGGGAGAGACCATCTCCATCAGAAAGGATGGAACTGAGTTTGAGGTAGCTCCTAAAGATGTAATGGGCCCACCCCGGCTAGGTCGCAGAATCGTGTATACCGGGGATACTCGGCCTGTCCATTGGGAATGGGAAGCCAGGGCTTCTGATGCAGACCTGCTCATTCATGATGCTACCTTTGATGATCAGGAAAGAGAACGGGCACAGGAGGTGTATCATTCCACTGCTGGGGAATCAGGGGAGGCAGCCCAGTATCTGAGGGCACGTTCCCTAGCTCTCGTTCACCTCAGTTCCCGGTATACCACTTCATCAACTCATATAAGGGATGCAAAAATGTACTATTCTGGCTCTGTAACGGTACCATCAGACCTGGTGATGCAGGATATTCCGTTCCGTGATTAAATCAACCTCTCTCCGGGAATATTTAACTTCTTGCGTTCTCTTAAATCCAAACTGACCAACCTTATTCCAAATCCATGGAGTGACCGGATGCGGTATTTCCCC
>JAJRCP010000162.1 GCA_028678885.1 Methanomicrobiales archaeon | reverse complement strand
ATAGTTCATTTTCTGTCGGTAACCTAGTCTTTGCGAAAATCCACCCCGTGAGGCCAAGGCGTAGTAAAGCCTTACTGTTTCGACCGAAAGAAGACGGACGCTCCGGATCATCATAGCAGCCAAGTTAGTGAGAACGCGGGGAATCCGGAACCAGCTCAGTGCATCAAGCACCTCAATGAGGGGTGTGACGGCAGTAAAGAGTTGAAGAAAAGCAAATGCCGCAAGCATACGCGTCAAGAGTGCAACGGCAGATACTACTGCCTCCTGATAAAGGGGAAAATTTAGCACCCGGAAGAGGACTTCGGTACCTCCATGGGTGACTAGGACTCCCACACTCACGATCAGCCCCAGGAGAGCAAGCGATCCCATCCTTTTCAGGAATTTATTCGTCGGCATACCGATATATAGTGATACCGCAGTGCACAGAAGTAGGAGAAGGAGCGGGATCGCCGCATGGGACATGGAGATGATACCGGAAATAAGAATGATGAGAGAAACGATTTTCACCCGCGGATCGGTCAAATGGAGGAATGAATCACCAGGAAGCGCAAGTTTTTCCACATCTATTTCCCTAATGAAGAAAGCGAAATTCATCTTTTTTTCCTTATCCGTATCTGGTGCCCAAGTATCAGGGATAGGAAGAATCCGATAGTCATCCCAAGGTAAGGGAGAGCATCCCCCGTGAATCCTTCAAACATCATCCTCCCTCCCAAACACACTGCTCCAATAATATCCAATGATGAAACCAGAAACCATACCCGCGAGGGTGAAGCAGACAAATTCTCCACTCGCTCCCAGTGTATTCACTGCAGGAAAGGAGGTCATTCCTTCCTGCCCTCCAGCGGCAGGGATCTTCTCTTTTACGGATTCAACGGTTCCCTTCATTTCTCCACCAACATACGGCCCAAAGGATAGAATAATGAGTAAAATCATGAGAATCAGCAGGATCACCGCGTTTCGGGTAAACCGATCACAGTACATCTGAATTTCCCCCCGCTTTTACCAGGATATCCGGTCGTCGCTGAGCAATGTACTGGACGATTGCGGCAGTGAACACAAATTCGGCGAGAGCGATCGGCAGTTGTGTGGGAAGGAACATGAGGGAATATACCATCCACGAGGGGAGCACTGCATTCGGATTAAGAGACAAAGCAAATTCGAGGGCCGTTACCACATAGGTCAGCAGGTCTCCTACTAATGCTGCAAGACCTGCAGCCATCCAAATAGAGATTTTCCCCTTCCTCAGGATACGGTATAAACTATAGCCTGAGAAGGATCCCGCAACTCCCATAGAAACGGTGTTTGCTCCGATCGTGGTGATCCCCCCGTGCCCAAGGAAAGCATGGAAGATGAGGACAATAAAAGAAATTACCACGGAACCAAACGGACCGATCACGATAGCGGCCATCGGAGTCCCCACCGGATGCGAACTGGAACCGGTGACCGGCACGGGAATATGCCAAACCGCGATGAGAAACACCGCAGCACCCATCATCGCAAGTAAGGGAAGATAGGAAGGATCCCGGTCCACTCGTTTCTGGATTTTCAGAGTACCTATCACAAGGAAAAGAAATGCGATAAAAAACCACACCATCACCCAGACAGGAGAAAGAATTCCGTCTGAGATGTGCATGACATCAAATTAAGTTACATTAAATAAAAATTTATTGAATTAAAACGCAACATACCGATGTAATACCAGTATTGCAGTCCTTCGATTCTTGGAAATTTCTCAAAACTCCTTTATTTTCTTTGCATCGGGAAAATCACAACTACAGAATGTCTCCAGTATTCTGCCTTCAGTGTAATCGTTTATGATTCCCGGAACGATACAGAAGAATTTTCGTATGGAATGTTTATCTATACCAACACCTTCATAACGACAGAAATCATCCATTGCAGTATATTTGCTACCAATCGAGTCGATCTGGAGGAGTTGACCTGAACGAAACTAGGCAGATCGCGATTCTTTTCGTGATTACTCTTATTATTGGAGTGGGAGGAGTTCTCCTCACCGCGTTCCTTCCTTCTCTAACAGAAGGTAATCTGGTCTGGGAGAGCTATGAAGCGACTCTTCATGACAATGGCACATTCATTGAGTCGATCACCGCGGATGTAAAGACGGATAATACCTACCGGTTTCTCTTCCGGTATTATGACGACGATCTGTCATTGACGTCACTTTCGCAACCATATATAGAATTTGTCAACCTTTCCGTTCCACCAGGAACAGTTCCCTATGTGAAGGACTACACCGGAACCGTGCATATCGATTCACCAGGAGGAATTATTTATACTTCTGAAATTACCCATCTGGCGAATTACAACGAGGTGGGTTCCTACACTCCAAATTATTTTTCTGCGGGGACCTATCCCTTAACCATCACAACCGTTCTTCATCCCCCGCTGCAGTACGATTCGGTATCCAGCCATCTGAACCTGAAGTTCTTCCAGGGTGATCATCCCCGTATTAGCAATGTCACGATCCTTATTCCTGCCGCTCATGTTCAGGAAATCTTTCCCCATCCTCTCTCCCTGCAGGTACAAAAGGTCGGAGACATGTACCTAATATCCGGAGAGTCAGCTCAGAATGATCTACTGGAGGTCGAGATTCTCTTTGATGCCACATATATTTCAACCATCAATGGATTTACCACACAACAGAGCAATGTGCAGTCTGCTACCCAGACCGCAAACCTCTATTATGCCATCCCCCAGTACGCTGGGATAATTCTGAAATATTTTGCCATTGTCCTTGTTCTCCTGATGCCCCTTATGCTCTTTATCACCTACCGGAGGTACGGTCGGGAAACAGAGGCTACCGTGCCCCGCTACCTGAGCTACGTACCCAATCCGAAATTGAAACCCTGGCAGGTGAACCTGCTCTTCAAAGGCGATCCCCTCGACTTCGATGAGAATGGCTTTTATGCAACCGTACTCGATCTGCACCGTCAGAAAAAAATTACCATCCAGGAGAGGGAGGGGGGGAAGGGTTTTACCATTCAGATTAATGAAAAGCACAGTGATGATTCCTATGAACAGCGGGTGATCAACTTCCTGCGGAATATCGGGCAGCATGAGCAATTCGATAGCGATGCCCTGCATCAGATGGCGGATAAGGCACGATCGAGCTTTGCTTTGGAGCGCGAGATGGTGCAGTACCAAACAACGCTCTCTGGCTTGACCCACCATGCTGATACGCTCCTCTCCTACGATTACATCGTAGACGGACGTACGAAGATCGTCCCCCTGCTCTTTGCAGCTGGTATTCCCTTTGGTATCACAATTCTTCTCCTAATACTCTTTCCCCTCACCATCACCCTGATGATACCAGCGATCATCCTCTTGGTGATTGCACTGGTCCAAGGGGGAATTGCCGCCATGTTTCCTCCTACACTCTTCGGACACTGGAAAGACGATAAGTACAAGGAAAAGCTCGAATGGGATGCCTTTACCTATTTCCTTTCCGATCTGGCTCTGATCAAACAATATACCCCCGAAGACCTCTCGATGTGGGGTGAATGGCTGGTGTATGGAACGGCATTGGGAGTCGGGAAGAAAGTAGCTGAAGCGATGAAAGATTTAAATGTCGATTTCGAAGCAGTGGGAATGCCCCTCTATCTTCCATTGGCCTTTGTCCCGATCATTGCCTTCAGACCCCCCATCCAGGGAGGTGTTGGAGGTGGAGGTTTCCATGGGGGCGGAGGAGGATTTGGAGGTGGGGGCGGATTCGGCGGTGGCGGTGGAGGAGGACGATAGGAACGCCGATGCTGCGAGGGTTGTGATTCACTAATGTGAGCTCATTATGAGAGATATTTCTGTAGAACGAGGATCCTGAAACACCCACCCAAGAGGAAAGCAAGAAAACCGTGACGTTGACTCATGAGACAAAGAGTATTGAACTCTTATCTATATTCTATCAGCATTTCTTTATATACCATTCGTAAAAATAATTAATAAATACATTCTATTTTAAAAAATAACGCCAAATTAAGGCCAGATGCTGCTATGGGGATTTGAACCCCAGTCTCCGGCGTGAAAGGCCGGAATGATTGGCCGGGCTACACTATAGCAGCGCGAGTGTATATATTTCTTGAACTTTTCTTAAATAGGTTGTGGAGAGAATCCGACGTTTTTTCATTCAGTGATAGTGACATCATGGAATGCGGCCATCAGTTCTTTGGTGATCGGCCCTGGCCTTCCGGAACCGATCTTTCGGCCATCCACCTCCACAATCGGGGCGACTTCAGCCGCGGTGCCGGTGACAAACACTTCATCCGCGGTATAGAGGTCAAAGTACCCGAGATCCTTTTCCTGATGTTCTATCCCGAGCTTCTTTGCACATTCCAGAACAACCTCCCGGGTAATACCCCGCAGGTTGTTCAGTGTCGGGGGAGTCAGGACTCGCCCGTTCTTTACGATGAAGATGTTATCCCCTGAACCCTCGGAGAGATAACCGTTCGTATCAAAGAAGATCGCCTCGTCGCCACCCTTAGAGATGGATTCCTGCTTGGCTAGGATATTATTCAGGTAATTGAGGGTCTTTGCATTT
>JAJRCP010000161.1 GCA_028678885.1 Methanomicrobiales archaeon | reverse complement strand
GGGGATCTTCTTCATTCAGAATTACCTGGTGGTCAAACTGCTCGATGATCTCCTTGATCCGGTTATAGTCCATCAGAATCTGGGTGGATTCGTCGATCTTCCCTTCTATCCATACCTCCACCTTCCAGCGGTGGCCGTGGAGATTCCGGCATTTCCCTTCATAATGAAGCAATCGATGGGACGCGTCAAAAAAAACCTCCTTGTAGATGCTGAAAGTCATTGTACAGCGTTCGTGAGTGAGGGATATAAGATTATTAGCTCTTACGTCATAACGTGTAAGGAATCGGGGTGAATGAACACAATATATAAGTTCATTCCCTGCCTTGATTATTATCTCAGCAGGAAATTCCCGTATTCATAAGTCAAATCCATGAGGGCCTTTAATGGGACAGGGTAAATTTGCAGCCAGAAAATTAAAGCGCGACGCTCATAAGTTCCGCTGGAGCGACAAACGGTATGCACGCAGGATGCTCCGGCTTGATGAGAAAGCAGACCCACTCGAAGGATCCCCGCAGGCACGAGGGATCGTACTGGAAAAGATTGGTATAGAGGCAAAACAGCCGAATTCTGCTATCCGAAAAGCCGTACGAGTGCAGCTGATCAAAAATGGTCGTCAAGTGACCGCTTTTGCGGCTGGTGATGGGGCGATCAATTTCATCGATGAACACGATGAAGTAGAGATTGAGGGGATCGGTGGGAGACTAGGACGATCGATGGGGGATATCCCTGGTGTCCGGTACGTCGTAACGAAAGTGAACAACGTATCCCTCCATGAGCTGGTCATTGGACGAAAGGAGAAGCCGCGCAGGTGAGGGAATGGAAGAGAGAAAGGTTACACCTGTTGATCCGGTAATAGAAGAGGAGAAGACGGAAAAGCAGCCACCAAGGCTTCTCTTTAACCGCTGGGATCTAAACGAAGTGGAGATCAAAGATCCGGGATTGGTACGATACATCAACCTGCGATCTGCGATTGTTCCTTATACCTCAGGCAAATTCACCCGCCAACAGTTCGGGAAGGGTGAGATGCTCATCGTCGAGCGGTTGATTAACCGTCTGATGCAGAACGAGATGAATACCGGGGCAAAGCAGCGAGCTATCCGCATCACCCAGGATGCTTTTGAGATCGTCTACCGGAAAACCAAGAAGAATCCGGTCCAGGTGCTGGTGGATGCGATCGCAAACGCAGGACCGCGGGAAGAGACAGTGCGGCTGAAGTATGGTGGCATCAACGTCCCCAAATCTGTCGATACCGCCCCTCTCCGGAGGGTGAATGCAGCCCTTAAATTCATCGCTGGAGGCGTGCAATCTGCGAGCCACAAAAGCAAGAAAGATGTGAGCGAGTGCCTAGCCGATGAATTAATCGCAGCATCCAAGGGAGATACGAAGGCATATTCTATATCGAAGAAAGAAGAGCGTGAACGGGTCGCAATCGCCTCTCGATAAACATCTTTTTTGAGGTACTACAATGGCACGAGCTACAAAGATGGTGGAAAAGGTAACCACCCTGATGGATAAACCGGAGCAAATCCGGAATATCGGTATCGTTGCGCATATCGATCACGGGAAGACTACGCTCTCTGACAATCTTCTTGCGGGGGCCGGAATGATCAGTGATGAGCTGGCAGGAAAGCAGCTCTTTATGGACTCGGATGAGGAGGAGCAGGCACGAGGGATCACCATCGATGCGTCAAACGTCTCCATGGTTCATGAGTTTGAGGGAAGCGAGTTCCTGATCAACATGATCGATACCCCCGGACACGTGGATTTCGGTGGAGATGTTACCCGTGCAATGCGGGCTGTCGACGGAGCGGTCGTTGTGGTAGACGCGGTGGAGGGGGCGATGCCTCAGACGGAGACTGTGCTTCGGCAGGCAATCAAGGAACAGGTGCGTCCGATCCTCTTCATCAATAAGGTGGATCGCCTGATTAACGAGCTCAAAGTAGATGAGATGGAGATGCAGATCCGTCTAGGTCGAGTCATCGACAAGGTGAACAAGCTCATCAAAGGAATGAATGAGGACATGTACAACCAGGGATGGAGACTCGATCCCAAAACCGGTACAGTGGCATTTGGCTCTGCTCTCTACAAATGGGCAATCTCCGCACCATTCATGCAGAAAAGTGGTGTCTCTTTTAAGGAAGTCTTCCAGAAATGCCGTGAAGGAGATATGAAGTGGCTTGCAAAGAAGAGCCCTCTCTATGCCGTAATCCTTGACATGGTGGTTCATCATCTCCCAAATCCCATCAATGCCCAAAAACGCCGGGTTAAGGTGATCTGGCGGGGAGATGCAGAGAGCACAGAGGGAAAGGCCATGTCCAACTGTGACCCGAATGGCCCGATCGCCCTAATGGTGACCGATATCAGCTTCGACCCCCATGCAGGCGAGGTGGCCACCGGACGTCTCTTCAGCGGAACGCTTCGGAGAGGTTTGGAGCTGTATGTCTCTGGAACCGCAGGAAAGACGAACCGTATCCAGCAGGTGGGTATTTTCATGGGTCCGGAACGGGTTGAGGTCGAACAGCTCCCTTCCGGGAATATTGCAGCAGTCACGGGTTTACGGGATGCATTCGTCGGATCAACGGTGAGCAACCTGAACAGCATCACGCCCTTTGAATCCTTGAAACACTACAGTGAACCGGTCATGACCGTCGCGGTGGAGGCAAAGAATATGGCCGACCTGCCCAAGCTTATCGAAGTTCTCAGGCAGGTGGGAAAAGAAGATCCAACCGTGAAAGTGGC
>JAJRCP010000160.1 GCA_028678885.1 Methanomicrobiales archaeon | reverse complement strand
CAGGAGATATAGGTACAGGATCTCATCCTGAGCCCTCTTTTCATGCTCAGTGCACTCACCTGTCTTATTTTTTTTCCGATATGAACTGAGTTTCTGGCCGTTCTCTATCTCGCAATTGTGGATGGGGTAGCGACCTTGGCAGTAAGAACTTGGGGGCGGATGAAACTTTTTCGGGGAAAGTCGCTTGAAGGATCATTTGCGGCTTTTATTGTTTCCGCAATTAGTATTTCTGTTCTTTATTCCAGCCTGGCATGCGTTTTTTCTTGCTCTTTTCGCGGCTGGTGTGGAACTTTTCTCACCGGCGGATGATAATCTTGTCATTCCGGCGACACCAGGTCTCTCTCTCCAGATTCTGAGGTGAATTGGAGCGGAAGTTATACTTTTTTGGTCCCTCGTATAATGACAAACCCACTGGGAACGGTTCCGTAATCTTCGAAGACGGTCTGAATCACTTCATGACCGGGACCATTCGCTTCGGTCAGGTACCCCACGACCTCCTCCAGAGAGTGGAAAATTGCATGCTGGAAGAATACGTTCATTTCTGAATCATTTTGATATTCTGTTCCCAGAGGGCTTTCCCGCTCAAGAAAAGCGATGATCAGCGATCCTCGGGGTTTGAGGACCCGCTGACTCTCCATAATCGACTGTTTGAGATCCTGAACGAAACATATCACGGTTGCCATCAGGACGAAATCGAAAGTGTTGTCACAGAAAGGGAGACATTCACCCCGCCCGATTACCGTGAGGATATCTCTCTCGTACGCAACCTGTGCCATCCTACGAGAGGGATCAATACCATACTGGATGTGGAGAGGAGCAGCAAATCGAGCAGTCCCTACGCCAACCTCTAAGCCACATCCATGCCAGGGAACAAATTGTTCAAGTGCAGTCACTTCCGACTGATAGATGCGGGGATGTTCATCGTACCAGCGATCATACAGCTCGACATATCTATCAAAGATCCTATGATCTTTCATGTTCTGTTCCCCTGTTATCCACTAATCCCTGATTTGTATTCAATACTCCGTGCATGATCCGATTACCATCGCGGGAGAACTATTTTAGAATAATCCCGCATTTACCACCTGTTCGAGCTGAGCATGCACCTCGTCATCGGTGAGATCATGCCAGGAGCGATATGCATCAGCAACCGCAAAGCTGGAACCGCTACGTATATTTAAGCAGATGAGATTATCTACCACCTCTGCTACCAGCTGGACCGCAGAAGAAGATCCTGTGGGCACAGCCACCATAAGTGTTGAGGGATTCTGCCGGAGAAGAGCAATACAGGCAGCACGCATGGTATAACCCGATGCAAGCCCGTCATCGGTGAGCACCACGGTCCTTCCGGTAATCTGGGGAATGGTCAATGAACCGGAAAATTTTCTGATGCGTTCGTTTACATTTGCCTTCGCACTTTCTGTTGCCTCGCTTATCTCTGCACGTGAGAGATGGAGCTTTCTTACCAGATCTTCGTTGATCAGCGTATGACCATCCCAGGTGACCGCGCCGAATCCAGACTCCGTATTCCAGGGTATCTGTATCTTCCGCACTACTGCAAGCATCAGTCGGGCGTCTAGGGCGAGAGCCAGAATGACCCCTATGGGGATTCCTCCCGCCGGAATGGAACAGATAACCGAATTTTCTAGGGTACAGTGCGTACGGAGAAACAAGGAAAGTTGTTCCCCTGCATCATTGCGATTACGGAATACCCCCGTGCGATCCCGCAACTGTTCATCCTCGGAAATAAACCCCATAAATACCCCTACTCCGCATCCGATGATCCTTCTTTCTTATATACCTTCGCTTGTAACAGGACGCTTACCGTCGATCTACAAGGCGTTTTGGTCGACCAGGATTCTTGTATATTTCAAGTGTACCTGGGCTAAAAAAGTGGAAAGAGATCTGGAACTGATCCTCCTGATATTGGCGGGACAGATCAGGTTTCAACCGGAAGAATCCTTTCCGGAAGTTCTCTGATACCAGATCACGGTTGCAGAGATGCGGATTATCACACTCCAGATTCACTTGGAGGAGTGTTCTCTCCTGATTGCCGTACAAGAATGCTTCATATTCACCGGTGATGTACTCTAGATTCTCTCGCTGGAATACCCCTCGCTCCACGTCGACGCGATTAAAAGGTGTTCCCATTGCCCATACCGTTTCTCCTTCACGCTGAGGTGTATAGATCCGCAGGTGAGTACGACCACAGGTACAGCGATCACGAGAAACGACGATACTTGTATCCTCCGTATCATAATTGAGGAGGAGAGTACCACATTTTCCGCCGACAGGGAGAAGAGTGGATAATACAATCCTTCCGCATTCACCGTCCTTGACATATTGTTTCAGGTTAGGATCGTAGAGATCCAGATGCACAAGATCTTCAGGGACATGAAGTCCCTGTTTTGCACGGCATTCACCACACATAGTACCTTCGGTACTCCCGTATGTATTGAACACCTCACAACCCCAGATCTCTGAGAGGTATGCACGGGATTCTTCTGCAAACGATTCTCCTCCTGCAATGAGAGTTCTCACGCCCGATCTCTCCGGAGGAAAGGATTCTGCCTTCATCTGCCTCGCTAGGTGGAGGAGTTTGAACACGCTTCCGACGATGCCAGTAGGGCGGTAATTTTTGATCATCCGTGACGGAAAATTGCATTTCCCGGTGGGAACGTTGGTAATTCCTAGGTTACGAGCAGCAAGAGTCATCGTGTTTGCTACCACGTT
>JAJRCP010000159.1 GCA_028678885.1 Methanomicrobiales archaeon | reverse complement strand
CTCATCAGAAAGTCCATAGAGATTACAGGACAGAGAACCCACCATGATAGGGAGCTGCCCGATGATAGCCACGACGGGCTCGTGCCTCTCTCCACCCTGGACGAGAGTCATCTCCAGCTGGATGGGGGCTGCATAGGTGAGATTGCGCAACCGGGCTTCTGCAGGGAACAGGTCTCCCTGAGACCCATCCGCCTCTCGGACCATCGGCTTTTTAACCTCGATCTTTCCAAGCTCCACCCAGACCGGCTGATTGCTCTTCCCTCGGCTCTCAATGTCGGTCTCAATCTTTCTCTGCTCGTTCACAACCTTCTGAAGATTGTGCTTAAGGAAATTGTTAAACGAATCTAGCTGATGTCTCGCTACATGCGAGCGAGAAAAATATGCTCTAGACAGAACAGATCTATCCAGCAATATAACGCCCCCTGTTACTGAGATTATTTCTTTGGTCTTTTGACAACAAGACGGTACGACTCTGCTCTCCCTGCAGTCTGACTGAACCGGGTAATCCTTATCACATCCCCAATCTTCGCTTTGATCGCTCTGGCTGCAGGATCATCATGAAAAATTTTTGGTAATTGATCACTCGTCAGATGATACTTGAAGAGGAGCTCCTGCAGCTCTTCATTACCCATAATCTGATGTTCGGGCACCATGACGTGATCCAATACATTGATGGTGCTCATACTATCACCCAACCTCCGGATACTGAGAAGCGGACTTTCAATGTATCACCGGTAACACACCACAGGATCTATCGGCTGTGGCAGCGGGCTCGGGGGGATTTGAACCCCCGACCACCTGGTTAAAAGCCAGGCGCTCTACCTAGCTGAGCTACGAGCCCCTCCCCCTCCCCTCTATGTGGCATTATTACAACGCACGAAAACTATTTAAATATTCTTATCCTACAATTATTTTCTGAATTCCCCAGAATTAAAAGCATTTCGGTTTTATCGGAAACTTGCAGTACATCCTGTTAATCAAAGGTGAGGTAGTGGAAGAAAAGAAGGGCCCGGAGGATAGAAATTCCCTATTCATCCGTATCGTTTCTGGTCTTACTTCTGTTACCACGATAATCTATCTCATCATTGCGGTCATCCTTATAGTCCTGGTAGGATTTTCCTTTTATGATGTATTTCTGCAGATCCTTTCCCTTCCCCAAGCCGGGACCCTAACTGACGGAATCCTCGAAGTTCTGCATACCATTCTTCTGTCTATCATCATCCTTGAGCTCCTCGACACCGTGGTGATCTACTTTCAGACCCATCAGGTGCAGGTTCGTCCCATCCTCTTTGCTGGGCTGACCGCGATGATACGGAGGGTGCTGGTCTTTGGTGTGGAAAAGGTAGAGTTCTTGGATTTGCTGACCACAGTCGCCGTCATCGCTGTGCTAACTGCAGCTATAGTCCTGATAGGAAGAGAAAAAGAGTAAAAAGGATTATTTCGGTTGGGAGGGTTCCTTTGACTCCATTGCCTTGGAGAGCTCTCCGCGGATATGCTCTAGGCGTTCTTCCTGGAACTTGATACTTGTTCCCATGCTCTTGATTGCATAGGAAATCTTCTCACTCAAGGCTACTTTGGAGTCATGAATATTATAGGTGGTCTCCAGGATCTTTAACAGACGTTTATTGACGTCTACACTCTTACTCAGGCGGGCGTACTCCTCAATCATACGCTGGTCAAAACCAGCCTTCTTTGCCGTTTCTACATCTACATTGATGGTACTGCGCCGCTGCAGAACATGTTCAATCGTATCATACAGTTCACGATGAGTAATGGGTTTGAGAACATAATCCTCGATGTACATCCCGTATTCCTGAGCTTCCTCAGAGGTAAGCTGTTTCGCGGTGAGCATGAGCACCGGGATATCCTTGATGTCCGGATTATTCTTGATATGTTCCAGAGTCTCCCACCCGTCCATGGGTTCCATCATAATATCGAGCAGGATGAGATCCGGTGTCACATCCTTGAGGATATCCAGGCATTCCTGACCGCTGTACGATGCGATGGCTCGATATCCACCACGTTCAAGCATATTGATAAATACGTCAACAATAAAGGGGCTGTCATCGACAACCAGTATTGTGTTCATGATTCCACCTTTCCGCCGATTCTTAATGTAATCTCCTGAATACGCTCATATACTGGTGAAATATCTATCTTTTTATCAACTGTTGCACTTACCAGCATCTGCTCTCCCGCACTCATAACGAGAAGATGAACATCACGGGAGAATGCTACGAGGTAGGAAGGCCTTGGAAGGGAGAGCACATTGTTCGCTGCCTCTGCGGAGGCGAGAATACTGGCGCTTATCGCGGCAAAATCAGAGGCTGAAACATTTTCCCAGAGGCTCTTTCCAATCAGGGTTCCGTCCCGGGATACCAATGCACATTCGATGACACCTTTGGTTGCCCGGATCTCCTCCATTGCATCGTAGATCGAGTCTTTTATCGAATGCTGGATCGCCATCAGCGAGTTACTCCGACATTTTAAACTCTACCGTATGGTCATATAAAAGTATTCTTTTATTATCTGTCCACTCAACCATGATGGTTAGCTTGGATTTACAACTAATATAATTTTTCTATTTCCTATAAAATAAGGAAACAATAATTTTATAAAATTAGGAAACCTTAAGTACTACAATGCAACTTCCGCGGGGTACCTTTCACTCGATTAAAAAGCATGTCCTCCTGGACAACCTTTTAACCGACGTCACAACTGCACAGTTTACTGGAAGTATTCTATTCTCATCCTCCGAAGGGGCTACTTTCCTCGTTCTGCAGAAAGGAACCATCATACTTGCAGAACACAAGGGTCTTGGAGGTATAGCTGCCGTTCAGCAGATACAGCAGATGGGAAGGCAAGAGGTCGATGCGGAACTAGCGAACCTGAATGAGACGCAACTTGCCCTGGCAGAGGAATTCAACAAATCTTATGATGTCAGGAAGGTAAGCGGCCCTTCCATTCTATTCGGGAAAAAAGAGAATACTGTAGTGAAGACCTCACCTTCAAAAACAATACCGGTCGCCACGCCCTCTGAACCCCTTCAGAGAAATCTGGGGAAAGGGGAGATCGAGAAACTCCTGAGTGGAGATCTCGAGGTACTTGACCAGATGGATCTGGACAAAATGAGCGGAAAGTTCCGCTTGAATGCGGAACATATTGCAAAAGAGCTGAATTTGGATCACCTAGCAGGAGAACCATAACAGGGTGAATTCTATGGATGATACATCGATGATTTTGATTTTGCTCGGTGCAGTGGTGGTAATCCTCCTGCTGAGTATTGTATTACAGATGATCACCCTACGGGATCTCCAGGCGGTACAGAGCAGGCTGGCGTCCCTACAGGTTCGCGAACCAGAATCACCCGTACAGAAGGAAATTCGTTTCACCGCACCAGTGTCCGAAAAGGATATGGGTCTTCTTCTTAAACGTCATAACTCAATAGAAGAAAGCCTCCATGCTCTTGTTGACCTTTCTCAGGTACAGGCGATTACCCTTGCTACCCGTGACGGTCTAGTGGTTGCATCGAACTACCCGGATGCTCAGTCTGATGCCGCAACCTACAGTCACTTGATAAAGGAAGGACGTGTTCCCGAAGAATCCGGCTTGAAGATCTGGCAGATCAATCACAAAACAGGAGTCCTGATCGGGATTGCCAGAGCAAAGGGACCAATTGAAGGTGAAAAGTGGGCATTTATGAATGAAAATGTCATTAAAATTTTAAATTATTGGTTATAACCAAGAAATAAAGATGGAAAAATATATATGAAAATTACAACAATCTGTCCAATAGAAGGATCCCCATGATCAGGGCATATACCATCGCATCAGGGAAGGGCGGTACCGGCAAGACCACAGTCACCGTAAATCTCGGAACAGCGCTTGCCCAGCTAGGAAAAGAGACATATATCATGGATGCAGACATCGGGATGGCGAACCTTGGCCTCATTCTGGGCCTTGAAGACGTTCCCGTTACGCTTCATGAGGTTTTGGCTGGAAAGGCAAGTATCAATGAGGCAATTTATGAAGGCCCTCATGGGGTGAAAGTTGTGCCGAGCGGTCTTTCACTGCAGGGATTTCAGCAGGCAAATCCCGAGAAGATGCGGGATGTGATGCGGGATTTGGTGAGCCGCTGTGATTTTCTCCTGATCGATGCCCCTGCAGGCATCAGTCGGGACGGGGTCATTCCTCTCGCGATCGCGGATGAGGTAATATTGGTGGTCAATCCGGAACTCTCGTCTATCGTCGATGCTCTTAAAACCAAGATCCTCACTGAGGTGGTGGGTGGGCACGTCTATGGGGCCATTGCAAACCGAGGGGGTATCGACCAGAATGATCTTATCCAGCAGAAGATGGAGAAATCTCTTGGAGTGAAGCTCATCGGAGTGATTCCGGAAGATGCGAATGTCCGAAGAGCAGCTGCATATAAAACACCGGTGGTTGTGAAGTATCCGATGTCTGATGCTGCTCGGGCGTTCAAGCGAATCGCCTCTGGTCTTGTCGGAGTGCGGTACGAGGAAACGGCTACAAGCTCATCTGAAGGATTCATTGACAGATTCGCAAAGGTGTTGTTCCGAGGAAGGAAATGACCATGGAATCGATCCTGCTGCCGGTTCTGACGCTGGTCATCGTCTTGGAACTCTTTTTGATGTACCTGATGTACATTCGCATGAAGCAGCTGAACGGGGAAGTGGAACGTTTAAGCAGCAGAATGGTTATCACTGATATGGAACTCGATCAGCTGACCAAAAATATCGAAGAGTTCAAAAAAATTCAAATTTAACACGCCTGTCGAATGCGAAAATAGATATGATCTCGTCGCCCATGTGTAGAGGGGCCATAGGGTAGCTTGGGCATCCTAGGAGACTGGGGGTCTTCTGACCCGCGTTCAAATCGCGGTGGCCCCATTTATTCTGTTTCTGGAATAGAGGACGTACTATGAGAATGGATCGCCGTTGTTTTCAATGCCTACTCTCCCGTGTACGATTCGAGTGCAGCCTGGTACTTCCTGACGAGGCGGGAGTGGAAGATATTGTGAACAGGTGTTGTCAGGTGCTAGAGGAAGCCCGGACTTGGGAGATCCCTGCACCCCGCATTGCCACGGAGGTACACCGCACTGCCTACCGTTTGACCGGGAGCGTGGATCCGTATCTCTCCCTGAAACAACAGAACAACGAAGTTGCCCGTATGGTGTGCAGAAGCGTTCGCCCAATGCTTCACACCTTCCGGGACAGGGTACTAGCAAGCATTATCGG